>JAUYFO010000019.1 GCA_030690925.1 Candidatus Moraniibacteriota bacterium | reverse complement strand
CGGCTTGATTTTATGGTGCTGGCAAAAGAGATTCTGATACGTTCTAAGGGTCTCGTGCTGTTCCGGGGAGAGGGGACAGAGAAGTTAATTTTGGCCTTGCGTCAGCTTCTGCCAGAAGGGGAAAAAGAGCGACGTTTTGAGGTGGTAGAGAGCATGGGTAAGGCGGTGGAATTGGCCTCGCGCGGCGCTCTGCCTGGTGACGTGGTGCTACTTTCTCCCGGAGCGGCCAGTTTTGGTTTATTCCAAAACGAGTTTGATCGCGGTGAACAGTTCCGTAAGATTGTGGGGGCGCTCTAATCTTAAATTTTCCTTGTTCACAATAACCCTCTTGTGCCGAGAAAACCCCAGCGTGGTTTTCTCTGATCTTCGCCGAAACTTTCCGTCAGAATGGAAAGACCCTGCTTTCGGCTCCAGGCTCGCCCAAGAGAGTTATTATGAACAGAGATACTTTTTGGAGTTTGTGCTTTAGATTTTTTTAATTCCCCTTGACTTCCTTTTAGTGAAGTTGTAATATACCCCTATAGGGTATATTTTTTTTATTGTATGTATGACAGCTACCAAGAAAGCATCACCAGTCCTCGCTCGTATTGCCCGTATCGAAGGACAGCTTAAGGGGGTCAGGCGTATGGTCGAGGAAAAGCAGGATTGTCTTCTGGTTATTACTCAGATTACGGCTATCCGCGAAGCGGTGGCCATGCTCGGAGTGGAACTGCTGAAAGATGATATCACCTGTAAATGGGACGGCAAGAAGAAGATCGATGAAGCTTATTTGAAAAGTCTCTTCAAAATGCAGTAGAAAAAGTATATTTTGTAATGTCTGTGTATGAACAATCCATTTGAGAGCGCTCAGAAACAGTTGCGAGACGTTCAGAAACTTCTCAACCTTGATGACAATATCGTTCGTCAGCTCATGCAGCCCAAGCGCGTTATCGAAGTAGCGTTACCTATTCGGATGGATGATGGCTCCATAGAAGTATTTACTGGGTATCGGTCACAATTCAATGATGCCAGGGGGCCGTTCAAAGGCGGTATCCGTTTTCATCCTGATGTGACACTTGATGAGGTGAAGGCACTTTCGGCCTGGATGACCTGGAAAACCGCGGTGGTCAAGATTCCGCTTGGAGGCGGCAAGGGTGGCGTAGTTGTGGACCCCAAAAAACTTTCCTTGGCGGAACTAGAGCGATTGTCGCGAGCCTATGCTCGGGCCCTGGCTCCCTTTATTGGTCCTGATGTGGATGTGCCGGCCCCAGATGTTTCGACAGATTCACGGATTATGGGATGGATGCTCGATGAGTATGAAGCTGTCATAGGGAGAAAGGCTCCGGGCGTTATCACAGGGAAGCCACTTTCTTTGGGGGGATCATTGGTACGTGATTATGCCACTGCTCAGGGAGCGTTTTATGTTATTGATGAATTGGCAAAAAAATATCATCTGCCAAAAGGTACCAGAGTGGCGATTCAGGGATTTGGTAATGGCGGGAGTTTTTTGGCAAAAATTTTAGCCGAAGCTGGGTATATACTAGTGGCTATAGCCGACTCTCGGTCAACAGTGTATCGAGAAGAAGGCTTGGATGTTGATGAGCTCATTGCCCATAAGAAAGTCACAGGCACTCTGAAAAATTGCGTGGGGTGTGAAAGCCTCCCGAGCGAGGCGGTCCTTTCGGTACCCACTGATATTTTGGTGCCGGCAGCCCTGGAGAATGCTCTCCATAGTGGTAATAAAGAGGGGGTGCAGGCCAAGTATATCGTGGAGCTGGCCAATGGTCCGGTGACGCCGGAGGCGGACCAGTGGTTTTTTGACAAAGGAGTCGTGGTTATTCCGGATATTTTAGCCAATGCCGGTGGCGTGACGGTTTCTTATTATGAGCAGGTTCAGAATGCCACTAACTTCTACTGGGAAGAATCACAGATTCTTGGTATGCTAGAAAAAACCATGCGCACCGCTTTCATGAAGGTGGCTCAGTACCAAGAGCGCTACAATACCACCTATCGGATGGGCGCCTACGCTTTGGCGGTAAGGCGTGTGGCCAAAGCGATGAAGAATCGCGGGAGTATATAATTCACTCATAATCTTTTTACGGTATGTACGATTGCATCATTATTGGTGGCGGCCCAGGTGGGATAGCAGCAGGCGTGTACGCCGCCCGCAAGCAGTTGAAGACGCTTTTTTTGACAGAAAGTTTCAGCAGTCAATCAACCGTTTCGGCTAGTATCGAGAACTGGATTGGCACGGAAAGTATTTCTGGTTTTGAGTTTGGGCAAGCATTGGAAAAACATCTGCGGGCTCAGGAGGGAATCGAGATTCAAACGGGGGACAGAGTGGCCAAGGTGACGGAGCATACCGAGGGCGGCTACGGCGTCGAAACGGAAAAGGGTGAACACTATGAAACCAAGACCATCATCGTGGCTTCCGGCGGTCGCCATCGTCATCTGAATGTTCCTGGGGAAGAAAAGTTTATTGGGAGAGGTGTGGTTTTTTGCTCCACCTGCGATGCCCCGTTTTTCCGCAACAAAAAAGTAGCGGTCATTGGTGGTGGCAACGCTGGGTTGGAAGCAGTGGAGGATCTCTTGCCGTATGCCAGTGAGATTTTGCTTATTGTTCGTTCTGGAGAATTGAAGGGCGACCCCATTACCCAAGAAAAAGTTTTGGCTTCACCGAAAGTAAAAGTAGTGTACAAAAAACTAACCCAGGCCGTCCTCGGTGACGCCCGGGTCGAGGGAGTACGTCTGAAAGATGCTGACACTGGCGCAGAAGAAGATCTGCCACTGGACGGTGTTTTTGTGGAAATCGGTATGATACCCAACACGGAGTTTGTAAAGGAACTGCTTGAGTTGAATGAACGGGGCGAAATTAAAATTGATGCCCGGACAACCGCTACCTCCAAGCCCGGCATCTTTGCTACCGGCGATGCTACCGACATGCCTTATAAACAAAACAATATCTCGGCCGGCTATGGCGTGGTGGCTGCCCTCTCGGCCTACGATTTTATCCGCAAAGGGGGAACAACTTTGTAAGGAGTAGTTCCTCAGATTGTAGTGAAAGAATAGAGATAAATGAGGCTCTGTGAAGGCTCTTTTCTCATTGACAAAACTCAATTTTAGGTGTATAATAATATGTTGGACTTTAAAAATACTAGCATATTCGCCATAGCAGAAAGTGGCTTCATAGAGGCCTTTCTCTGCTATGGCAAACTCGCGTGTCGCGAGAGCTAAGCATTGGCACTGTTCGGATGAACACAGCCATTCACCAAAAGGACATAGTCATGAATGACACCGTTCGCACCCTTTCTGTTGGTCAGGCGCTCGAGGTGCAAGATGCGCTTCGACGGCAAGGTCTCCCGTTGTCTTTTCTGAAGAATGTCACGAGCGGGACCTGGTTCTTGCAACTGAACGAGGTGATGGAAGGGCGCGCCGAGATCATTCCGACTGCGCCAGTCCTAGTCGACACCTTCCGTGTCGACTACTCCATCAAAGCAGCCTATCCTGATTGGATGAGGGCGCGGATGCATCCGGAATTTGACCGTGTGGACACAGTCGAGCATCGTTTCGACCAAGTGAAGCGCTGGCTTCATCCCACGCAGGAGTGCGATCGTGAGATCAGTGGAAACCAGTTGTACCACTACATCAAGAAAAACAAGATTCTGCCGACCTGCCTGGCGCTCCGTGATCTGGAAGAAATCCAGAAACTGGGCATCGAAGCCTTTCGGAAGCATTTTGGCGACAATACTGTCTTCGCCTGGAAGGACGTTGTGCAGAGCCGCCGTGTCGACCAGTTCGTTCCGTATCTCGTCGAGCACGTCGACCAGGTGATCCTGCGCTGGCACTGGCTCGGCCGTAACTGGTACCACAGCAGCTCTGCGGCGCGCTTCGCAAGTTAGTTCTCAGGACGCAGGTGCTCAGAACTTATAGAACTCTGTGCCTCAGCCCTTTGACCTCTTCTCCTGGAATCGCATGCGATTCCAGGAGTTTTGTTTTTTATCTGATATACTATCTTTGGTAGTAGGCGAATCTGTGGAAGACTACGGATTCGATACAGTCGCGGCAGCCTCAGTGTCCCGTACTTCATCGAGGACGGTGATCAGGTGGTAGTGAACTGGAACTGGCTCGACAACCGATGGATGAGAGCCCTACCCCCTGGACAAAGGCGAAAAAATATGCTATAATGGGAGTACAAGTAAGAAAACGGGTGTTTCCGGCAGGCGGAACAGCCGTTTTCTTTTTTCCGAGAAAGGACAGGAAACTCCCGTTTTTTCTCGGGGAAAGTACCTTAAAAAACAAAGACCAAAACAAAAAAACAAGTAGGGTATGTTCCCATACTCTCGCCCTTGGTAGGGCAAAAAATGACCGCCTTTCGACATTTGTTCGGAGGCGGTTTAAATTGCTCTACCTTGAAAGATGTTCGGTTTCGGGCTATACTAGGCCATATGTGTCTGTGGGAGTGGATATTGAGAGCCTGAAGCTGGAGAGTACTACTACATAATACCCTTTCTGATATGGAAGTTTTTGCAATACAGGGCGGAAAAAAATTGAAGGGTGAAATTGTGGTGTGTGGTTCTAAGAATGCCACGACACCGATTTTGGCTGCCACGTTACTCACCAAGGAAACCTGTGTCATCTCCAACATCCCCCTGATTGAGGATGTCTTTCGTATGCTGGAAATTCTGGAGAGCATGGGGGCAGTGGTAGAGTGGCGGGGCAAGCGGACGGTGGCTGTGACGGCCAAGGATATTGATCCTGCAAAAATGGATACGGAACTGGTGAAACAGCTGCGTTCTTCTATCCTCTTATGGGGATCACTCAGTGCTCGCTTTGATCACTTTTCTTTTTATCGTCCTGGTGGCTGTCTCATCGGGGCTCGACCGGTTGATACTCACCTTGATGCACTGGAGAAACTAGGCGTGCGGATAAAGTCGCAAAAGAAGGGTTATGTCGTCGATGCCACTAAGCGTCATCCGGCTACCGTGGTGTTGCGGGAATTTTCTGTGACAGGAACAGAGAACGCCATGATGCTGGCGGCCAGTATGCCAGGGAAAACAGTTATCAAGATTGCTGCTGCGGAACCGCACGTCGCAGATCTGGGGAAATTTCTTATTGCTATGGGAGCAAAAATAATTGGGCTTGGCACCAACCAGCTGGAAATTCAGGGCACAAAAAAGTTAGCTGGCGCGACCCATACTATTATTCCTGATGCCAATGAGGCGGCTACGTTTTTGATTCTTGGGGCCGCTACGGGCAGCGCTATCACCGTCCGACATGCCCGAGCGGAACACCTGGATTTGGTGCTAGAAAAATTGCGGGAGTTCGGGGTAGCGTTTGATATACAGAAAAACAGTATCACTGTCGTACCAGCCAAAAAACTGCGAGCCGTAACCCGGATCAATACGCAGGTCTACCCGGGCATTCCTACCGATGTGCAGGCACCTTTTGGTGTGTTGGCCACCCAGGCCGAGGGTAAGACATTTGTTTTCGATACGCTCTTCGAAGGGCGCTTCAACTATGTTTCAGAGATCGAAAAAATGGGTGGCCAGATCGAGGTGCTCAATCCCCACCAGGTGGTGGTATCAGGCAAGATGCCACTGACGGGGACAGTAATCAAGAGTTATGATCTGCGGGCGGGAGCAGCTCTCATTATTGCGGCTCTTTGCGCTCAGGGTAAGACAGTTATTGAAGAAATCTACCAGGTGGATCGCGGGTACGAACGCATTGAGGAGCGCCTGCAGAAGATTGGGGCCCAGATAATGCGCCAGCAACGATTATGAAATGGGATATGAAATCCATGTTTTTGCGCAAGATCGGTATTGATCTGGGGACGGCCAACACCCTCGTCTTTGTGCCAGGTAAAGGAGTGGTTATCAACGAGCCTTCGGTGGTGGCGATTTCTTTGACGGAAAATAAGGTTCTGGCCGTCGGTAACGAGGCCAAGGAGATGCTCGGACGGACACCCGACACTATTGTGGCCAGTCAGCCACTGCGTGATGGGGCGATTGCTGATTATCGGATTACGGAAGCGATGCTCAAATATTTTTTGGGCCGAGTCGGGGGGCGGGTACGCTTCTTCCGTCCGGAAGTGGTGCTCTCTATTCCGGCGGGGATTACCTCGACGGAACGGCGGGCAGTTATCGATGCTGCAATCAAGGCTGGAGCCAAAGCAGCCTATGTGGTGAAAGAACCGATTCTGGCAGCGATTGGAGCGGGCATCCCTATTCATACTGCTCAGGGTAATATGATTATCAATATTGGCGGGGGTACTTCGGAGATCGCCATTATTTCACTCGGTGGTGTGGTGGCATCGCATAGCGCCCGGGTAGGTGGTAACCGAATTGACCAGGCTATTTCGGATTACATCAAACGCAAGTACAGTCTGGCTATCGGAGATCGGACAGCAGAAGAGATCAAGATGACTATCGGC
>JAUYFO010000018.1 GCA_030690925.1 Candidatus Moraniibacteriota bacterium | reverse complement strand
GGCCATCCAAGACCCCGCCTACAAAAGTCCACTACGGGCTAACTGGTTGTCAGTGGAGGTGGCCGCCGTTGATCGCTATACGGTAACCTTCACTCTCAAAAAAGTTTACTTTGGGTTTCTCGAGAGTTTGACGGTTGGGATTCTGCCTAAGCATATCTGGGAAACCATCCCGCCAGAAAGTTTTCTGTTGGCCGATTATAATCTCGCCCCAATTGGTTCTGGCCCCTATCGTTTTTATGATTCGGAGAAGGATTCCAGTGGTAATATACTTTCTTTCGAAGTACGCGCTTTCGATAGTTATTTTTCCGGGATTCCCTATATAGAGAAAGTGACTTTTCGTTTCTATCCCGATGAGCGGTCATTACTTGATGCCTACAATCGCAAGGAGGTACTCGGTATCAATTCGGTGATGCCGGAGAATGTGGCGGAGCTCGAGGCGCGCAAGAGCACCAACACTTATGAAATTGCCATCCCCCGGGTATTCGCCGTCTTCTTCAATGTCACCAAGAATGCTGCCCTGGCCCACGATGAGGTCCGCCGTGCTCTGGCACTGGCTACCGACCGTCAGTCCATTATTCGGGAGGTGCTTTTGGGTAAAGGGAAAAGTGCTGAGACGGCACTACTGCCATTTATGAACGGTTATGCCGGAGATCTCGCTTTCTCGCATTTTGATCTGAATCGTGCCAATGAACTTTTGGACCAGAATAGTTGGAGGCGTGGTGAAGATGGTGTGCGGAGCAGGGATGGCACGACACTGCAGTTTGAGCTCAAGGTGCCGGATTGGCCGGAGCTGACTCGGACTGCTGAGTTACTTCGGACGCAATGGGAACAAGTGGGGGCACGGGTCACCGTCACGGTGCTCAGTGCTGCTGACCTACAACAGAATGTGGTGCGGCCACGGGAATACGAAGCACTGTTGTTTGGTGAAGTGGCGATGCTCGATTCCGACCCATACTCTTTCTGGCACTCGAGCCAGAAGCATGATCCGGGGTTGAATTTAGCGCTGTTTGATAACAAGGATGCCGACGACCTCCTTTTGTCATTGCGTGAGGAGCTCTCCCCTGACAAGCGTCGCGAGAAATTCCGGTCTTTTCAAGAAATATTGGTGCGCGAGAACCCGGCTGTTTTTCTCTATAGTCCGACCTATCTTTATGTAGTGAATAGTTCTATTAAAGGGGTAGACATGAAAAACGCCAATGTCCCAGCCTATCGTTTGAGTACCATTAAGGATTGGTATATTAAGACGAAAAGGGTGAAGAAATAATTTTCAATGACTCAATTTTTTCATTGTAAAATTGAAACATTGGATCATTGATTGAAAATTGAAAACTGACAATTGAAAATTACACTCAAGCTCTTGCTGATTGTTCTATAAGAAAATAAAAGCATACCAGTATGAATAATGTGCTCGATAAATCTGATTTACGGCAGATGATTTTGGATAGCCCGGATCAGTTCCAGGCAGGATTTGATTTGGCCAAGGGAGTGAGTATTCCGGGGGCCTTCCAATCGATTATGATTTCGGGTATGGGAGGGTCGGCTTTGCCGGGTAATCTGTTTCGTATTTATCTAAACGATCTCTTCAGGGCAGAGACACCACACCACCAACCACTCTCTATTTATCAGAATCGCTCGTACAATCTCCCTCCAGAAAGCTTTCATGAGTGCCTTAACTTTATCTGTTCCTACTCCGGCAATACCGAGGAGACCATTGCTTCGTTCGAGGAGGCGCTTCAGAATAATCTGCCCTGTATCGCCCTTTCGGCTGGTGGGAAGATCGAGGAGATGGCCAAGGCCCATGGTGTGCTTCACGTGAAACTTCCTATCCCCACTCCGGGTTTTCAACCACGGGTCGGGACCGGCTATTTCTTCGGAGCTATGTTCCAAGTTCTGGTAAACCAGGGGCTGGTACCGGATATGACGGTGACTATCGCTCTGGAGGCTGCACGGCTCAAAAAGGCGCTTCCGACTCTGGAAGCACAGGGGCAGGCACTCGCCGAGAAGCTGGTTGGCAAGACCCCCGTGATCTATGCTCCCGCCAAGTACAAAGCGGTGGCCATGGTCTGGAAAATCAAATTTAATGAGAATGCCAAGACTCCAGCCTTCTGGAATTTTTTCCCCGAGCTCAACCACAACGAAATGGTCGGCTGGACACTTCCGCAAGGGCAGTTTGCCGTGCTGATGCTTCGGGATAGTAGTGCCCATTCTCAGATCCTCAAGCGTTTCGATATTACGGCTGAATTATTGCGCAAACAAGGGGTAGAAGTCGAAATACTTGACATGGTGGAGGAAAGCGTGTATAGTAAAGTATTCACGAGTATCGCACTGAGCGATTTCGCTTCTTACTACCTGGCGCTCGAATACGGCCAGGATCCGACACCAGTTGCCATGGTGGAGGAGCTGAAGAAACTATTGGTATAGTTTTTAGCAATTTTCTTGGTAGGCCGAGGTGGCGTAATTCCTGCCCGCAATGGCTACGCCATAGGCGTTGCAGGCGGGGGTAGACGCACAGTAAGAGCCGACGTGGTGAAATTGGTATACACGCTAGCTTCAGGTGCTAGTTCTCGCAAGAGAGTGAGAGTTCAAGTCTCTCCGTCGGCACAATTTGTAGTAATAATATGCCGGACATGGTGCTGGGTGCACCGCGTTTCGATAGCGCTCGTAAGAGCATGAGGGTTCGAATCCCTCTTCGGCACAACGTAAACGTTTCCTTTTTTGGAGACTCTTTCGTGTAAATCATTTTTAGTATGGATCTATCATGAGCCCCGGTCATTGCGACCTTGAGGCGTAGGAGAGATTCGCAAAAGCAGTATGCAGCAGCAGAATTCATTTCAGGGAGGACAGCGACCACAGCGGCCGCTCGACATCCTTCCGCACGGGGCTTCGGTTTCCAGCGGTAAACATCATTCACCGAGACCGTTACCTTCTGGTATCAGGCCGGGCTCCATCGGAGCTTTTGAGGGTATTGTCGCTCGGGAACAGGCTCCCAAGGGTACGCCGCATGGTGCCCTTCACAGGCGGCTAATGCCGGTAGGCGTGGCTATGAAAAAAGCAGAAAGTGTCGGGCCACAAAGACACGCAGGACAAGCCGGGCAACCGAGACCGGTGGGTCAAAAAGCGGCCGGAGCTCAGCATGCGAAGCGCAGTGGTGCGGGAGCTTCTGGTGGCGTTCGCCGGGGCGGTAACCGTCGTTTTCAGCAGATTGTGCCCAATCGTTTGGAGCCCAAGAAGCAGGGGGCGGCTATCCCCACTATTCCCGAAAAGACCCTACGGATTATTCCGCTTGGTGGTCAGGAAGAAGTGGGACGCAACATGACCGTCTTCGAGTATGGTAACGACATCGTGATCATCGACATGGGGCTCCAGTTTCCGGAAGAAGACATGCCTGGCATTGACTACATCGTGCCCAACGTCAGCTATCTGAAGGGCAAGGAAAAGAACATTCGCGGAGTGCTCTTCACTCACGGTCACCTCGATCACATCGGAGCCGCACCGATCCTCCTCAAGCAGCTTAATTACCCGCCGATTATCGGCCGTGACTTTACGTTGGCGCTCATCAAGCACAAGGTGGAAGATCAAGAAAAGGGAGCGGCCAGTCGACTCAAGACCGTGCGGGTCAAATCGCTTAGTGATCGTATCCGTCTTGGTGTCTTTGAAGTTCGTTTCTTTGAAGTAGAACACTCGATAATGGATGCCATGGGCATCGCGCTCGTGACACCGAACGGTTCTGTCATTCACATGGGTGACTGGACCATCACCAATGAACCGATGTTCCCTGCGGACAACACCGTGACCTACAATCACCTTGAGGATCTGCCGAAACCAACCATCCTTATGCTCGAGAGCCTAGGGGCCCTCAAGAAAGGTATGCCTCCATCAGAAACGGAAGTGCACACCAATCTCCAGAACCTGATTCGTACCGCTCCGGGGCGTATCATCATCGGGACCTTTGCTTCTCAGGTACGCCGTATCGCCTACCTCATCGAATATGCGGAGGCCCAGGGCAAGCGCGTGGCGCTTGAGGGCTACAGCATGAAGATGAACATCGAAGTGGCCAAGGAGCTCGGCTATATCAAGGTCAAAAAAGAGACCCTGATTCCGGTGAACGATATCCACAAGTATCCGGATAACAGGGTAGTGATCATCTGTACCGGCGCGCAGGGCGAGCAGAACGCTGCCCTCTCCCGTATCGTCACCGACAACCACCGCTTCATCAAGTTGCAGCGTAATGACACCATTGTTTTCTCATCCTCGGTTATTCCGGGGAACGAACGGAGCATTCAGCGTTTGAAAGATAACCTGTACCGTAAGTGTGACAACGTCATCCACAGCGACATTATGGAAATCCACGTCGGTGGCCATGGTACCATCTGGGAAATCGAGGAGATCATCCGCCAGGTCAAGGCGACCTATGTGCTTCCGGTCTACGCCAACCACTACTTCCTGAAAGAAGCGGCCAAGTTGGCCTTTGGACTCGGGTACCCCGATAAGAATGTCTTTGTCATGGATAATGGCCACGTACTGGAAGTGCCGGAACCGGATAAAGGATTCCCACACCTTATTGCCGAGAAGGCTGACGCCGGCTACGTCTTCATTGACGGGCTCGGGGTCGGCGATATCGGACACGTCGTACTGCGCGACCGCCAGGTGTTGGCTCAGGATGGCATGGTGATGATCACCGTTATCATCGATGCCAAGACCAAGCATGTGGTCGGCAATATTCAGGTCACCTCACGTGGCTTTATCCACGTCAAGGAGAACTTCGACCTGGTCAACGAAGCCAAACGCAAGGTGCAACAAGTGGTGAAGGAGACGACTTCCAAAGATACCTCGATCGATTGGGATAATGTCCGCAATCAAATCCGCGAAGTGCTCGGCCAGTTCCTCTTTACCAAGACGGAGCGCCGGCCGATGATTCTACCCGTGGTGATTGAAGTGTAAGGCTATTATTAGTCAGGCAAGAAAAACTCCCCAAACAGGGGAGTTTTTTTGTCTTGTTTGACGAAAGAAAAGAGAGGGAGTATGAATAAGTATCGGGTTCTTTTCTATGTTCTCAACCTAACCAGCTGGAGGATACCATGCTCCGAGTTCTTGGTTGGCCAGAATGCTGCAGTCGCTATCTGGGACGTTTCCTGGTTGCCGTCCTCAGTGGCGCGGGTGAAGGTTACTTCCTTGGCCTATGCCCGAGTTGTCGGCGGGGGAAAGGCCTGGTGCTTAACCTCTTGATTGAGGAAAGTGTCCATAGCTGCACTCTGCAGGCCATCAAATCTTTTAGCGAAAAGAATGATTGGCACCCCCGTATCATTCTGACGAAGGAAGATTACGCTGCCTGGCTCACCGCGCACATGGAGTCGGAAGCATTTGCTGACTGGGTGGCAAAGCAAGCCGAGTCCATTTTGGGGTCACAACCAAGTGGCCCAAGGCTCGATGGCCCTATGCAGGTCGCGCTCCTCCGGCTCACTTTCCATAAGCCGCAGCAACAGTGACCAAGACAGACGGCGGGGAGAATCAGCAGGGAGGGTCAGGAATGTCTGATACTCCCTTTTTTCATGCCCATGCGACCATATTCCAAATATGATACAATGTGATTACTAACTGGTATGACGTTTTGAATATGGCGAAAAGACTCTTTTCCGGCATTCAGCCCTCGGGCAATCTGCATTTGGGGAACTATTTGGGGGCTATCAAGCAGTGGGTGGAAATGCAAGATGATAACGAGGCGATTTTTTGTATTGTCGATTTGCATGCTATTACCGTGGCGCAGGATCCAGCGGAATTGCGACGTAAGACACTCGAGATTGCCAAGATCTATCTGGCGGCTGGGATTGATCCAGCTAAGTCAACTCTTTTTATTCAGTCGCATGTCTCTGCCCATGCCGAGCTTGGGTGGATTTTGAATACCATCGCTCGTATGGCGGAACTGGAGCGTATGACGCAGTTTAAGGAAAAATCCTCCGATGTAGCCAAAAGAATACAGCAGCGCACCCTTGCAGCAAAGGTATTGCAAGAAGAGGTTATTGAGGAGGATCCGGGGAGAAGACTAGCCCGACTACAATTAGAGCGGGAGTCTTTACAAAGGTATGCATCAGTAGGAGTGGGTCTCTTCGATTACCCGGTGCTGATGGCGGCGGATATTTTACTCTATGACACGAATGTGGTGCCGGTAGGGGACGATCAGATGCAGCATGTGGAGCTGACGCGGACGTTAGCTGAACGGTTTAATAAGCGCTTTGGAGAAACGTTTGTTATTCCAGAGGGCAAGATTACCAAAGAAGGCGCGCGTATCATGGGGCTCGATGACCCGCTGAAAAAAATGTCCAAGTCGGCAGGAAGCGTTTACAATTATATTGCCCTCACCGATGATGCCCAAACGGTGCGCAAGAAAATAAAAAAAGCAGTGACGGATAGTGGCTCGGAAATTGTCTACCATGACGAGAAGCCCGCTTTGAAAAACCTGATTAATATCTACACGCTGCTTTCAGGAAAAACTTCCCAGGAGATTGAAAAGATGTACGTTGGTAAAGGCTATGGTGATTTCAAAACTGACTTGGCTGAGGTGATTGTAGGTTTCCTCACACCATTCCAAGAGCGCCTGGCGGCCATTTCTGATGATACAGTACTCGCGGTGCTCAAGACTGGTGCTGACAAAGCCCGTGCCTTGGCAGCGGCGAAGATGGAGCAGGTTCGTGAACATGTCGGATTCCTTGAATAACAGGTATTCACCCCAGGGCAAGCCCTCCACTCAAAAACGAACTGCTGTTCGTTTCTTTCCGCGGCAAGCCGCGGGGTATTTCACCTGATTTTACCGGCACTGAGTTCGGAAACGAAAACAAGTTTTCGCTTCACTCACTTAGAAGCCGGACTTCGAAGTCCGGCTTCTAAGTAGAGAAAGTCGCCCAAGAGAATTCTTGGAGGAAAAACTAAAACACAGCGAGGCGCTCATTCTTAACCTCGGATAATGGCCAGGAGTTCGGCTTGTTTCTCTTCCATCAGCTCCCTGGTGTTGGCTTCCAGGTTGAGACGAAGCAGGGATTCGGTATTAGACGGACGGACGTTGAACCACCAATCGGGATATTCAACCTTGAGGCCATCGAGCTCGTGTTGTTTGCCATCGGCGTACTTTTTTTTGAGTTTGGCAAGAATGACATCTTTATCGCTCACCTCGCTATTGATTTCACCTGAATGATGATAACGCTGTAGTTCTCGGACTAATTCGGAAATCGGTTTGCCGGTTTCGGCCATGAGGCTGAGGAGGAGCAGAGCAGGGAGGGTGCCGGCTTCAGCGTAGGAGTTCTCGATAAAGTAGTAGTGACCGGAGAGTTCACCGGCGAAGATAGCCCCGTCTTCGCGCATCTGCTTCTTGATATTGGCGTGACCGACTTTGCATTCTAGGGCGCGGCCGCCGTGTTCCTCAATCACTTCTTTGACGGAACGAGAGGAGCGCAGATCGTAGAGGATGGTGGCACCAGGATTTTTTTCGAGGATGATAGTAGCGACCAGACCGGTGATGAGATCCATGGGGATGACGGTACCCTGTTCGTCGACAAAACCGATGCGGTCGGCGTCACCGTCGTAGGCGATACCGAGATCAGCATGAACCTCTTTGACCTTGGCACGCAGCTCGTCGAGGGTTTCAGTTTTGAGGGGGTTGGCCTCATGACATTCGAAGGGATGGTCGAGATCGTTGTAGAGATTGACGATACTGAGGTTCTCGCTGAACTGTTCGTAGATGGGCAACTCAAAAACGCCCATAGCATTGGCGGTATCGATAGCGATGGTGAAATGTTTGTCTTTGAGGTCGGCAAACGAAGCGAAGTAGCCGTAGTAGGCGTGGCGCACGTCTTCACTCTTCATGGTGCCACGGGTGGTGATAGGGGGCCACTCTCCCCGGAGTGCTAGGTCACGGATTTCTCGTAGTCCGCTATTTTCTCCTACCGGGACGGCACCGCGCAGGGCCACTTTCAGTCCATTGTACTGTGGGGGATTGTGGGAAGCGGTAAGTGAAATGGCGGCGTCGATATCGAGTCGGCCAGCAGCAAAGTAGACCATGGGGGTACTAATAACTCCGAGGTCGATGACATCCACGCCAGCATCCATGACGCCGCGGGTAAAACTTTCGAAGAGGCTGGGGCTCGAGGCTCGGATGTCACGACCGATTCCGAGCGTCTGGGGTTTCAGATATTCTGCGACCGCTCGTCCGATATTATAGACATCGGCCTCATTGATTTCTGTGGGATAGATACCGCGGATGTCGTAGGCCTTGAATAGCTCCGGTTTCATAGCGAGAGTGTGAAGACTAGGTGCTTTTAGTATAGCATTTTCTCCCACCATTGACAAAACTACTAAAAAGGAGTATAATGACAGATTGCTTGTCTCATCCTTCCTTGGAAGAAGAATCAGGAGTTTTTATTGACCAGAAGCTGTTTTTCTGGAAGAATGAGGTGAACTAATGAATTTTTTCTATGAGTTTGAAAGTCGGTATCGTCGGATTGCCCAACGTGGGGAAATCCACGCTGTTTAAGGCTCTGACCCGCAAGGTGGTGGATATCAGCAACTATCCTTTTTGTACTATTGAGCCTAACATCGGTATCGTTGAGGTGCCCGATGAGCGTCTGTCCCAGCTTGCTCAGCTTTCCGGAAGTAAGAAAATCATTCCAGCAGTGATCGAGTTTGTCGATATTGCCGGTCTCGTGAAAGGAGCAAGCGAGGGCGAAGGACTGGGGAACAAGTTTCTTCAGAATATCCGCGAGGTGGACGCTATCGTGGAGGTGGTGCGGGTGTTCGAAAATCCGGATATCATCCATGTCCACAACGCTATCGACCCGGTACACGATATTGAGGTCATCAATACCGAACTGATTTTGGCTGATTTGGAAACGGCGACTAAGCGCCAACTGAAAACTGGCAAAGATGCTCGCTCTGGAAAAAAGGAAGCGGTGGTGGAAATGGGGGTACTCCAAAAACTGGAAAAAGAATTTCAGGCGGCCCGTTTGCCGCATAGTATCATCACCACCTTTTCTGATGAAGAAAAGAAAGTGGCCAAAGAACTGCAGCTGCTCACGACCAAACCGTTTCTCTATGTTTACAATGTGTCCGATATTGATCGCGCTTTGCCATCGGAACTGGAGGCGCGACCACATGTGAAGCTCGACATCAAGATCGAGGAAGAATTGATCGAGATGTCAGCAGCAGATATTGCCGAGATGGGACTGGTATCACACCTAGGTGATTTGGCTCGCCAGGCCTATGCCCTGTTGGGACTGATGACGTACTTTACCACCGGAGTCGAGGAGACTCGAGCCTGGACCATTCCTGTTGGATCAACGGCACCCCAGGCCGGCGCGGCCATTCACGGCGACTTTGAAGAAAAGTTTATCCGGGCGGAGATTATTCATACTGATAAGCTTTTGGAAGCAGGGTCGTGGAGCGCCGCGCGTGATACCGGTACCCTGCGCCTGGAGGGCAAGGACTATATCATGCAGGATGGCGATGTGATTGTGTTTAAGATATAGGGAGTGTGGGACGAAGATTCTTCCTCACAAACAACTCTCTCGTGCCGTTAAAACCCCAGCGTGGTTTTGACTGACGTTGAACGCCGAAACTTTTCATAGAATGAAAAGACCATGCTTTCAGCTACAAAGTCGCCCGAGAGAATTTTTGTGACGAAGAATCAGCCAGCCAGGATGGGATTGACGAGTCATTTCTGGCAATCTATAATAGAGAGTGCTAATACGTAATGAAGACAACTCTTATGGCCAAACAAATCGAGTATAGAGAGGACGATCGCAAAAAAATCAAGGCGGGAATCGATAAGGTAGCCGATGCGGTCAAGGTCACCCTGGGCCCTAAGGGGCGCAATGTTATCCTGGGCAAGAGCTATGGCGGGCCGACCATTACCAATGACGGGGTGACTATCGCCAAAGAAATCGAGCTAAAAGACAAGCTGGAAAACCTCGGAGCGCAACTCATTAAGCAGGTCGCGGAAAAGACCAATGACGTGGCGGGGGACGGCACGACGACGGCTACCGTCATTACCCAAGCGCTGGTGCGCGATGGGCTGCGCTTTGTGGAAGCAGGGGCCAACCCGGTCAGTGCCCGGGCCGGTATGGAACAGGCCAAAGAGGATGTGGTTGCTCTCTTAAAGCAGGGACGTAAAGCTATCGCTTCCAAGAAAGAAATTACCCAAGTGGCTACTATCTCAGCGGAGTCCGCAGAAATGGGAGAGCTCATTGCTGACGTTATGGATACCGTAGGCAAGGACGGCGTGGTGACGACCGAAGAATCACAGACATTTGGGTTGTCCAAAGAAATCGTGGAAGGTATGAACTTTGATAAGGGTTATATCTCACCGTATTTCATGACCGATACTGAGGATCAGATTGCGGAACTGAAAAATCCAGCGGTCCTGATCACCGATAAGAAGATTAGCGCTATTGCCGAGATCGTGCCGATTTTAAACGAACTGGCCAAGACTGGCAAGAAGGACATCGTCATCATCGCGGAAGATGTCGATGGGGAAGCGTTGGCTACTTTGGTGGTGAATAAGATTCGCGGGGTGCTGAGCGTACTGGCGATCAAGGCGCCGGAATTTGGCGACACGCGCAAAGCGATGCTCGAAGACATCGCACTCTTGACTGGGGCACAGGTGGTCTCGCAGGACAAGGGGATGAAGCTGGAGAGCACGACACTCTCTATGCTTGGTACCGCTCAGAAAGTGATTGCCACTAAGGATGATACTACGATTGTCGGAGGCAAAGGCAAAAAGAAAGATCTAATGGAGCGAGTGGCTGAAATCAAGGTGTTGATAGAGAATGCCAAAAATGAGTATGACCGTGAGAAGCTGAAGAAGCGTTTGGCGAAACTGGCTGGTGGCGTGGCAGTAATCCGTGTTGGGGCGGCCACCGAGACGGAGCTCACTTATATGAAGCACAAGATGGAAGATGCCGTAGCGGCTACCAAAGCCGCTATCGAGGAGGGGATTGTAGCGGGTGGTGGAGTGGCTTTGGTCAAGGCTTCAGTCAGTGCCCTGGCTGCGTTCAAGAAAAAGAAAGAATTTTCTGAACCCCAGATGGCTGATTTCAAAGCGGGATACATGACGGTGCTGTCGGCTATCAATGAGCCGCTCATGCAGATGGTGCGCAATGCCGGGCAGATGGACCAGGTGGTGTTTGACCGGGTAGCGGAGAACAAGAGTCTCTACAGCGGCTATGATGTCCTTCATGGTGTGTATGAAGAGGACATGCTCAAAGCGGGGATCATCGATCCACTTAAAGTAACGCGTACCGCGCTTGAGAATGCCGTATCAGTAGCAGCACTGCTCCTCACTACCGAAGCGGCCATTGTGGAAGAGGATAAAGAAGAAACTGCTGGAGGGGGAGCTTCTGGGATGGGCATGCCGGGGATGATGTAATTTTTTGCTGGGAAAAAAATTGCCATGATCCGCCGGTTGGCGGACGAATCAAATGGTAAAATGGCATTAAAGAGGCTCTGTAGGGCCTCTTTTTTTCTAAGTGGTGTCTTGTGATATACTTGAGACAAAAGAAACAAAAATATGCGTATTGAACTGAGACAGCTCGAGCAGTTTCTTCTTGACTCGAGTCTGGTGCCCAAAGAAAAACTGGAAGAAGTAGTGGCCCTGGCCAAGAAGGATGGTCAGGATTTGGGAGCGCTCCTGCTGGAAAAAAAATTGATTAAGGAAGCGGAACTCCAAAAAACCTACGCTTATATCTTGGGCTTTCCTTTCGTGGATCTTTCCAAAGAAGCGATTCCGATTGAGATTCTCCAGATTGTGCCAGAGCTGATCGCTAAGAAGTACAATATCGTGGCTTTCGAGAAGAGCGGGGTCAATCTGAAGGTAGCTATGCTCAACCCCGAGGACCTACAGACGATTGATTTTATTAAGAAGAAGACCGGACTGAAGATTGTGCCGTGTCTGACCAGTAGTGAGAGTATCCAGAGCGTGCTTCACCAATATGGCAAGAGTCTGGAAGCGGAATTCGGTGATATTCTGACGGCTGATACCAAGCCGGAAGGGGAGGACGACGAAAACCTGGCCCAGGTGGCAGCAGGGCTACCGGTGATCCGGGTGGTGGACACTTTTCTCAAGCACGCTATCTTGCAGTCAGCGAGCGATATCCATATTGAACCGGAAGAAAAAGAAGTGCATGTGCGGTACCGTATCGATGGAGTGCTCCATGATGCCATGACCCTACCCAAAGACATCGCTACTGGTATCGTGGCGCGTATCAAGGTGCTCTCCAACCTGAAACTCGATGAGCACCGTCTGCCGCAGGATGGTCGTTTCAAGATTGAAAAAGAGGATCACAAGATTTCCTTCCGGGTCAGTATCTTGCCGGTGTTTGATGGTGAGAAGATCGTCATGCGTTTGCTCGATGAATCCTCCAAGGGGCTGACGCTTGAGAAAATGGGACTCACTGGAGCGGCGTTGGAAGCGGTGCACCGCGAGATCAACAAACCAAACGGCATGATTCTGGTGACCGGACCGACCGGTTCAGGAAAGACGACCACACTCTACACTGTGATGGATATTTTGAACACGCCAGAAGTTAATATTTCTACGGTTGAGGATCCGGTGGAATACCGTATGCCGCGAGTCAATCAGACCCAGATCAGTCCCAAAGTTGGGATGACCTTCGCAGCGGCTCTCCGGGCATTGCTTCGTCAGGATCCGGATATTATCATGGTGGGGGAAATCCGTGACCAGGAAACGCTCGAGATTGCCATGCACGCTGCTATGACCGGTCACTTGGTGCTTTCCACCCTTCATACCAACAGCGCTGCCGCCACTCTCCCGCGTATGCTCGATATGGGTGCCGAGCCGTTCCTTATTGCTTCGACGGTCAATGTTATTGTTGCTCAGCGTTTGGTACGGCGCCTCTGTCCCGAGTGTCGTCAGTCGTATACACTGGAAAAGAAAGAGGTGGAGTCACTGGCCAAATCATATGACATCGAAAGCGTATTGACCTATCTTAAGGCCGCTCCGGAGAGCAAGAAATTCGTGGCTAACGCCAAGACTTGGGGAGAGGTGACTTTTTACAAAGCGATGGGCTGTGATCAGTGCGGAGGTGAGGGTTATCGGGGACGTAACGGTATTTATGAGGTGTTGGCCATGGATACCAATATTCGTAAGATGGTGACTCAGGCGGCGACCACCGAAGAAATTGAGACCGAAGCCCGGCGCACCGGAGGCATGGCGACTATGGTGGAAGATGGCTTTTCCAAGATCGTGCAGGGGATTACTTCACTCGAAGAAGTGTTGCGCGCAACGAAGGAGTAACAGAGTAATCAACTATGCCAGATACATTTTTTTTGAAAGCTTTGCTTGAGTTAGTCCTTACTATTGTTATTGTCGGTTTGGTCTATTTGCCTTTTGTGTTGTTTATTCTTCACATCAAGCGAGCAAATTACTCAAGATACATTAAAATAACCGCTCTTATCGGTGGAGTTTGGGGGCTGCTGTCTTTATTTCCCTATCTAATAATGTTTGGGGGGTACGTTGAACCCTTACTGTTGGTCAAGATGCTGACGTTGCCAGCATACCTGTACCACGCTACATTAGCCCAGCTATACCTCTACGAGATTTCTTCTGACTCTCTGAGCGTAGCTTTTTCAATGTTGGTCCTCTTGCCCGTATTTTTTGGAGCCATTCTCGGATTTCTTTGCGCACTTCTTGTACAGAAAATAAGTCCAAAAGAGTAGTGGGTTACTTTCCGAATTCGTTTTCGTGGTGGCGCAGAGCGTGACGGATGTGAGATTTGGCGGTGGAAGTTTTGACGAAGCTGAGCCAGTCACGGCTGGGCTTTTTCTTTTCTTTGACAGTGAGGATTTCGATGACCTGGCCATTTTGGATATGGTAGTCAAGGGGCACCATCTTGCCATCAGCCTTGGCGCCGACGGCCCGGTGTCCGATTTCGGAGTGGATGGCGTAAGCGAAGTCAATCGGAGTGACCTCTTCGGGTAGCTCGATGATATCGCCTTTGGGAGTGAAGGCAAAGATATGATTCTTGAAAAATTCGATCCTGAGACCCTCGACGAATTCTTTGTCATCACGACCGACTTCTTTTTGCCACTCTTTGAGCTGGGTGATCCAAGTCAGCTCTTTGAGCGGGACGACGGTGTGTTTTTGGCGTGAGAAAATGTTGCGCCAGATGGAGCGTGACTTTTCCGTGTAGAGCCAGTGGGCAGCAATACCATACTCCGCTTCGTCATGCATTTTTTTGGTGCGGATCTGGACCTCTAGGATGCGGCCATCGGGACCGAAGATGGTGGTGTGCAGTGATTGGTAGCCATTGGGCTTAGGCAAGGAGATGTAGTCTTTGATGCGGCCTACCATCGGTCGGTACTCGCGGTGGATGATGCCCAGGGCCTCATAGCAATCAGCAATTCCTGGTACGATGATGCGGATGGCGACCAGGTCATAGATCCGGGTGATATCCATATCGTGACGCTTCAGTTTCTGGTAGAGTCGGTAGAGGTGCTTGGTACGGCCGCTAATATCTGTGACGCGGATTTTTTCTTTGGCCAGGAAACTATGGAAGAAGGCAACGGTACGATCCATATAGGCCTTGCCTTCATGTAGGTAGGTTTCTTCGATTTTCCTGGTCTCCTCGTAATGGATCGGGTCGAGGTACTTGAAACAGATATCTTCTAGTTCACCCTTAATCTCGCCGATGCCCAGGCGGTTGGCGATGGGAGCGTAGATCTCGAGCGTTTCCCGGGCGATGCGTTCTTGTTTTTCTCTCGGTAGGTGCTCCAGCGTGCGCATGTTGTGGAGGCGATCCGCCAGCTTGATGATCACGACGCGGATATCCTGAGCCATGGCCAGGAACATCTTGCGCAGATTTTCTAGATAATACTCCTCTTTCGACCCACGGAGCTTGATCTTGCCCAATTTGGTGATGCCATCAACGAGGAGCGCGACATCGCTTCCGAATTTTTTTTCGATTTCGCTTAAGGTAACTTCGGTATCTTCGGGGACATCATGGAGCAGGCCGGCTACCAGGGTATTTTCCTCCATACCGATCTCGGAAAGGATCTTGGCGACATGGAGTGAGTGGCTGATATAGTCTTCACCGGATTTGCGTTTCTGGCCACGGTGCGCTGCTTCGGCGAAGACGTAGGCCTCCATGATCAACTTGCTCGCTTCCCCGGAGAAGGGGCGCGGAGCGGTGGCGATGACATCTTTGATAGAGAGAGGGGACATAGTGAAGTAATTATCATTCTTTCTTTCAGTATAGGGGAAATATGAGAGTCAGCAAGGCGAAATGCTCGCTCTGTCAGTTATCTTTATAATAATGATGGTATTTTCTCTCCCCTTGACAAACGCAACTCAGTTGCATTATAGTGAAGATAATAAGAATCTATGAAAGAAAATGATATTCTCAACCTGCTTGTTACTAAGGGCTTGCGTCTGACCAAGACGAGACGTGCGCTTGTTTCTTTTTTTCTGGAAGAGGCTCCCCCGCTTTCGGCTACGCATATCCTCGAGAAGCTTCGTTGTCTTGGTCGAGGGGTGAACAAAACGACGGTATATCGGGAGCTCGAGCGTTTGGAAAAAATAGGTATTGTACGGAGTGTCTGGTTTCGGGAGCGCAAGCAGTACTACGAGCTCGCTCATCGGGACCACCACCATCATTTTGTTTGTACGATGTGTGATGCTATTACCGACATCGTTATCAACGAGCTTAATATTTTGACCAAGGCTCGGCAGTTAGGCCAGCAAATCGGATTTTCGGTCACTGCTCATATGATGGAGTTCTACGGCCAGTGCGCTGCCTGTCGTAAGGTTCTTCTTTATCGTCAATCCGTATGAGTGCTCATGCTAACCTGATTACTATTTCGCACCTCTCCTTTCAGTATCGGGCTGGACAGCCGATTCTTGCAGATATTTCGCTTTCCATCGAAGCGGGTGATTATGTGGGTATTATCGGGCCCAACGGTTCTGGGAAAAGCACTTTTCTCAAGCTCTTGCTCGGTTTGATCTCACTGCAAGGGGGTTCGGTAGAACTTTTCGGTCAGCCCATCGCGTTATTCCGTGATTGGCAGAAGATTGGCTATGTGTCACAGACTGGGTTTCAGGGAGAAAAAAATTTCCCAGCCACCGTTGCTGAAGTGATTGCTTCTGGTCAACCGGTCAAATCATTTTTTCCTGACAAAGCAGAACGCCAGACACTACGCTATAAAATAGAGACAGCCGCCGATAAGGTGGGAATTCGTCATTTATTGGCACGCCGTATTGGAGAGCTGTCGGGAGGCGAAGAACAGCGCGTTTTTATCGCTCAGGCCCTAGTTTCTGATCCGCTGTTGTTGGTTCTGGATGAACCGACAGCCGGTATCGATGTCTCAACCGAGACCTCCTTCTACCAGCTTTTACATGACCTCAACACTGTACATGGTAAGACGATACTGCTGGTGTCACATAACCTCGAGGCTTTGGCGCACAACGCCAAGACCGCTGTGTGTATCAATAGGACGATCCTCTATCAGGGACCTGCGCTCGGTCTTCATGAACCACGGGTGGTAGAGACAGTGTTCGGTGCTCGAGCGTGGCACACGGCAGTCGATGTTGATCATATCCTATGAATTCCGAGCTGCTTATCTACATCCCAATGGCCCTACCTATTATCGGAACGGCGTTTTTGCTTGGTCTGGTTTCGCCGATTGTCGGTCTCATACTGGTGATGCGGCGCCTTTCTCTTTTCGCTGATACTTTGTCTCATGTATCACTTTTCGGAGTGGCAGTCGGCTCTTGGTTTGCGCTTCCCATGCCAATTGGGGCCTTCGCCAGTGCTATCATCGGCGGCGGCAGCCTCTAGCTCTTGCGCCAATCCAGACGGGTCATGTCAGACGCGACGCTCGCTCTTTTTCTTGCGGGCAGGTTGGCGCTCGCCA
>JAUYFO010000007.1 GCA_030690925.1 Candidatus Moraniibacteriota bacterium | reverse complement strand
GCCGCAAAGCGAGAATTGCAGGAAGAAGCAGGTATTGAGACTCGCGGCGTAAAACTTTTTTCAGAAGAAGATGTCATCGGTGATGAATGTCGCCGCGGTGCTGACAACCACAAGTGGCATCTCTACACCACTAGAGTGGAAAATGTCGGCGAGATAAAAATAAATGACGAAGGTGTCAAACCAGTATGGCTTACCCTAGAAGAAGCGTTGCAGAAAGAGCTCGTCTATCCAGTCAAATACTTCATTGAGAAATATGGAGATAGACTTCTAGCATAAGAGGTTCGAACGTCCATTGTGGGTAACAAAAATAGAGGCTCAAACAAGCCTCTATTTTCTTAGCTCCGCCTGCTGAACACTATTAGAACCTCTATACAGGAGGATAAAGCCTCAAAGTTCTACTACTTCGGACTGAAAAGGTTTATGGAACAAGGTGTGTGAGATTTACCCCACCCCGCTCTTCACTATTTCTGATTAGAGTGCCCTCGGCAGGACTTGAACCTGCACCTTCCTCATTAGAACAGAGGTATCCTATCCGTTGGAACACGAGGGCAAATAAAAAACCGTCGAAAACTACCTGTAAAACAGGGCTTATCAGGACGGCTATCTATTTGCTCTTAACCGTTTCATATTCGTAAGCTATCAGAAATCTATGTTTTTACCAAGTATCTACCCCACCCTACCATTCACTATATCCAAGAGCTGATTCGGGTTAGCCTTCAGGTTGATGAGGATGAACTTATCCAAAGCCCCTTTTTCAATCAAGACATTCTTCTCTCCTTCAAATTGCGTATCATCATTACTCATTATGTTCTTGCGTCTTTGGATCAAAGATCGTCCCATCTGTCTGATGCTGGACTGCCCAACTAAACCACATTTCAAAATAAAATGGTATCTCCTGGCCGTCCATGTCTGTGACGGAAAGTTCACCGTTCTGCTTGCGAAGCGTTACTTTTCGTCCATCCACTTCCGTATCATACACCCCACCCTCCTTGAGTTCTAGCCATGGAGCAGAAACTGCTCTGTCATTGACGATAAAGGCGACAAAAATCATTTTCGCCGGATACCGTGCATCTTGCATACTGGGACTGAAAATAAAATCCTCATTCGTATCATATCCCGAGTATGGATTGCTCAAATAATTTCGACGATGCCCGGTTTGCTCGCTCAAGACGTGCGCGTTCGGATATTTCACTCTGATTTCACCCATAGTCATAAGTTGAAACTTGATACGCTCGAGTGTCTGACCGAAATATCTTCCAGCCAGGGCTTTCCCTGTACTTTGTTGCCACAATGTCTCACTTGATCGATCATACATGATCATGTTGCTTTCCAAAAGTCCTCCACTCACGCCAAAGGAGCTCGTGCCATCAGGTAAACGGCGATTGTACACTATGGCACTTCCGCACAATGGACAGAATGTTACTGCCACTGACACGCCATCAACAGTGTCATTGACGATCTCGTGCCACACGAGAATATGGTAAGGGTAGACCTTCACACTCTCCCCATCCCGTATAACAATAGCCTGCACACTATCTGAACGGCTGAAAGTGCTGATCGGTTCAAATTTCGGCTCATCAATAGCAGGGATGCCATCCTTGCCCGGCCCGCCACTGAGTGCGCGAATGATGGCCGGATCCGTTTTGGACCAATCCGTCCTGGGAAATGCTTTGACTAAAAAATGAGGAATAGCGTTATTCATACGCGAGGAAATTTCGCTAGAGGACTTGGAGGATGAAATAACAAAATACGTAATCGCTATGAGAAGCAGTGCCAACACTATCAGCACAAGTTTCAAATGGTTAACTCTTTTGCTCACAGTTTTCTTTTCTTTCTCATGCATACGAGTATTGCTACACTAATAATCAGCGCGGAAACCGGGCTTCAAACTGGCCGATGTCAAAGTAATTATTTTCTATCAGATACGTTTCCGCTTGTTTATCCAGACCAAAAATAATGGCCAAGCCAACAAGTACAAATATCGCTCCCAAGATTTTCTTAAACCGGCCCTGCGGATCGGCCGCCCATTTCATCTTGCTAATCGCTTTTTGACCGAAAAATGCCACCACCAAAAGCACCACCGAGAGACCGAATGCGTATGCCACTAAATTCGCGACACCTACCGCAAAACTTTGTGGCAAAACCGTCGCCAGAATCAGAGCGTACGTCGGACTGCAGCTTGAAAAAACAGGTCCCAGCGCCATGCCCACCAATACCCCTCCCCATCGACCGCCGTGTTTATGTGAATCACTAAACAAACTCTGAGATCGGCTACCAAAGCCAAATGTGATTTCAATTTTTTCCCACACGAAAGGGAAAAGTGTAAAAATACCAAAGAGAAGAATAATACCACCAGAAATACCTTTCCATACCTCCGGAGGTACAGCAATCAAAGCCGTGCTTGATTTCAGGAGCAACGTGAAGAGTACTATCGAAAGCGCCAGTGATCCAGTTACGATAAATGGCCGTAAACGATTACGATCAACCAGTGACCCACCAATAATGACAGGCAGTACCGGCAACACGCACGGTGCTAAAATAGTCAGCACTCCCGCCAAAAATGAAAATAAGAGAAGTTCCATAGAGTCTGGGCGGCAGGGGATAGCTGCACCTACTCCCTACCGAACCGAGTAAATTACTTTACCTTACTCACCACGTCAGCAAGCGTCGGGCTGGCAGACCACTTCTCAATTTGATTCCCATCAGCATCCACCTGTACCAGAGTATGCTGTATCACTACACCATACTTTTTCTTCAGATCAGTATACGTGTCGTAATCCACTTCCAGAATAGTGATATTTTCTGGGATATCTTTCAGGTTTTCACGAATATCTTTATCCAAAGCTTTACATGAAGGGCACCAGGAAGCCTTGAAAAACAGCACTACTTTCCCATCCTTTGCCTTCGCGAGCTTGGCAGGATCATACACTTCGTAAGAACCAGCGCCTTGAACAGCTGGCTGCGCCTCTCCCTTCTTATCCGCGCTTTTGACAGCAACACTGTTTGAGCCTTCTTGCTTTACAACATTTGGAGTAGCAGTGTCTTTGTTTCCAAAAAGCATATACCCGCCGACAACAGCAACCACTACGAGAATACCTATTACTATTTTCATACGATATTGTGTTAACGATTACTATTCTCTATCACTTTCTTCAAACTATACAACCCCCAGAAGAGCTGACAATTTCTCTTGGTCAAAACCGACAATAATCTGATCATCAATCTCGATAATCGGCACGCTCATCTGATGCGATTTCGCAACCGCTTCCTCGCGTGCCTTATCATCCCGAGAAATATCCTTCTCTACATATTCGATATTGTGCTCATTGAAAAATGTTTTAGTCATTTTGCAATAGCTGCAGGTAGGAGTCGAATAGATTGTCACCTTTGGCATATTACGTATGTAATCAATTATTGATTATTTTTATCGACCCTTAACAATTGAGCTATCTGCTGTATCACCTCCTCATCTTTGTTTTCGTAACAGACCATCTGCCCCATTTTTACTCTTCGTACCAGCCCAACCCGTTCAAGAATCTTCAGTTGTTGAGATGCCGCCGAAATCGTGACACCAAGTACCGCCGCCACTTCTGTAACGCAGAGCTCGTGATGTTCCATCAAAAGTCCGAAGATGCGGAATCTCCCCCGATCACCCAGAGCCTCAAAGATAAACTGGATTTGACTGTCATTTTCAGCTACCTCCTCCTTAATTTTCATTAGTTGCTCCTCTGTCAGCATACTTGTTATTTTAGTACTTACGCAACTACTACATAATATAGAACGACTCTCGATACCTGTCAATGTGTATGTACAGTGTCTTGAAAAATGAACTACCACGTAGTAGAGTTGGGAGGAATTAAAATAATAGCACGCACAGCGAAACAACAAAAAACAAGGCTTCCGCCAGATGCGGATACAGCCCTGTTTTTCGATGCTCCACCTACTAGCCCCCATCAAAACCACTAATGGTACCACATCTTACTCCACTATTATTATTTTCCTGCTGTGAAGGACATTTCACATCGCCATACGAACAATAAACACAACAATCCCCCTCTTTGGGCTGCAAAGTCTTTTTACAATTCTGGCATATGTAGAAAAACTGGCAGCTGTCAGTGGGCATTTTCTCCTCTTTTGAAAAACCACAATGTGGACAAGTAACTTTTGAGATCAGTTTCATATTTTTTGAACTATCAAGCTTTTTACTTTCGTATTCTATCACAAATTCGAACGTCCTACATTGGATAACAAAAAATAAGGCTTGTGCAGGCCTCATTTCTATATGCTCACACTTTGGGATGATTTCGGAACATTCGATCTCAGCATCTCTTATCCAAATACTGAATATTGCTTCAAACAAGCAACTGAGCTCTTACAAGGGTAGATTTGGTTAATAAACACAGCTCCGCCGACTGGATCATGTCAGAAACTACTTGATTATGTCAGTTTATCTTTTTAATTGACTCAATTCCAAAACCAACCTTGTTTATATCTGCTACTCCTGGAAGAGGATGCCGCCTGAACTTCACAGCAACTTTTTCTCCCTCAGCATACGCATCAAATTCTTCTTTAGAGACACTTATTTCTGTCGGTCCTCGACTCGTTTGAATATGAATATCCCACCGTTCTGGTAACTCTATCGTCGAACTCACTCTAACGCCGGGCAACGCCCCTTTCCGACGTGGTAAGTATTTCTTTTTTGTTACAGTCCCCTCTTCGTTTAATTTTTCCTCTTCTACTTTGCTCTGCTCATTATGCTCGATATAAGCCCCCGAAGCGGCGAGACCCAAAACAGCGGCTCCTACACCAGCCCTTTTCAAAAGCTCTCTTCTCGTCATTCCTTTCTTTTCCGAATTTTCTGAATGCTGTTCAAAGTTCATAGAATTTTATTTGTTACATCCAGTATATCATGTTCGAATCCCGTTTCAGGCAACAAAAAACAAGGCTTGTTACAGCCTCGTTTTCTTAGCTCACACTTTGGGATGATTTCGGAAAACTCGATCTCAGCATCTCTTATCCAAATACTGAATATTGCTTCAAACAAGCAACTGAGCTCTTACAAGGGTAGAATTGGTTAATATACTCTTGCTCTCTTGTCTCACCTCAGAGTAGTTTTATCGATTCCTTTTTCTTCCCTGTATATACCGCTCAAGAGATTCTTTGGAAACAAGCCAATCCCTCCCCTCTTTATGTGCTTCCAATTTCCCAGTCCTCGCCAGAAGATTGAGATACTTCGCAGAATACGAAGACTGCTTACTGAGCTCACTGAGCGAGACAAATACTTCTTTTTTCTTTGAAGTGGGGGTCAACACTTTGAGATAAATAGAGAGCGACCGCTCCACTGCCTGAGCGACAAATCTCACGAGTGGCTCATACTCTCCATTGTCGGCCAAGGCTAACACTCGGTAATATTTCTTACGATCATTCTTGAGCACGATAACAAGTGGGTACCCCGCTTGTAAGAGGAAGATATTCATCGCCAACCGTGCTGTCCGTCCATTACCGTCAAAAAACGGATGGATATGAACCAACTTGTGATGAAACAATGCTGACAGCTCAACCACATGAAGCTTTGTTTTTTCCGTTTTCACCCACTCAATCAGCTCTCGTATCAATCTCGGAACTTCAAACGCTTCTGGTGGTTTATGTTCCGTACCCGTAATCATGACACCGCTGTTTCGGTACTGTCCCGCCCATTCTTTGTCGGTATCTTGAACGACCAATTGATGGAGCGAACGTATAAATTGTTCTGAAAGAGTGTGTTTTTTATCCTTATCAACGAGTTCGGAGAGATACTCCAATGCCTCCGTATGGTTCTTTGCTTCGAGGTGATCCTTGAGTGGCTTGCCTTTGATGGTCAGACCTTCACTAATGACCAGATATGTTTCCTTGAGAGTCAGACTATTTCCCTCGATAGCATTTGAGTTATAGGTCATTTCCAATTCGAACTGCTCACGCAATTTTTTAACAGCCTGAACAGGCAACGGTCGTAAAGCATCGAGCTGTCGTTTATTTTCTTCTAATCTTTTTTGAATATCCTCGTTCAGGTACATAGTTTAAAAATATCACTAATATGGCTTATGCTTACAAAGTCAGTATACCATATTAAGGAAAACTAGTCAATAAGGGTTCAAATCCTATCCTAGGTAACAAAAAACAAGGCCTGTTACAGCCTCGTTTTCTTGGCTCCGGCGGCAGGATTCGGACCTGCGACCTGGGGATTAACAGTCCCTCGCTCTACCACTGAGCTACGCCGGAGTAATGCAATGCCAAATTGTACCAAAAAGGAACAGGTTGATTATAGCAAAGATAGCCATTCTAGCAAGACTAAGCCCTCAGGGAAAAGAAAAAGGCCGGTCAGCGGATACTGAGGGCCTGGGCGAAAAACGGCGCTAGAGAGGCTTGTAGAAGTGCTGTGGGTCGAAAGGTTCTTTCCAATCCCCACCCCAGTCGAAACCAAAACGCCGAAACAGCCTGGTAATGAATGAACTGCGAGTGATGGCACCCTGAGCCCACTTATCATAAGTGGCTCCGACTGGCGACCACGCCCCATGAGAACAACACGGGTTCTGCCAGGGGTTGATATCAATGGCCCGGCCATAGGCGTGGAGCGAAAGTCTCTCATCCCCAGCGATGGTACGGTAGTTGAAGCCGCTGGTGTTGTTGGCCGCCATGGATGCTTCGTCACTCCACTGGTAGAGCACGATGGGTGCCATGCTAGTGATTGGGTAGCGTTCGATGTAAAGACACCGAAAGATTTCCTGCACATCATCAGCCAGATCCCGGTCGACAACCAGTTGTCCAGAATGCCTCATCCCGTCAAAATCCAGGTAAGGGATGATGAGGAGTTCTTGCCGATCAAGAAACTCGGCCGGGCAAGAAAACTCCGGGCTGGAAGAAATGGCCAGCTCACGAGGAAGATGATGGAGGTGTTCAGTCTCCCACTGCCTCACTTTGGGACGTATGAGCATAACCGCCTCCTGTGTTAAACAACAAAACCTCCAAAAGCGGAGATTTCAGCATACCAAACGAAGCCCACCCTGACAAGCCCCAAGGGATAAACCGTTATTTCTTCTCCATATTTTTTACCATGTCGTTCAGTGGTGAGTCACTGGGTTTGAGAGCATCCTGAAATTTCTTGACCACGGTCTGCCGACTCGCATCGTCTTTGTAGCGCTCCACATAGGCTTGGGCCACCGCGGCGGCCTCGGCATTGCGGTTGGTCTTGATGAGTGCCACTGCATAGTTATACCATGTTTCCCCCAGCTCCGGCGAAAAGGCATAGATGGGGGCCAACAATTCTGCCACTTCTTTGTAGTTGTTCTCCTGAATGAAAATGTTGGCCAGATTATAGCGAGCGGGGAAAAGATCGGGATTCTGTGCTAGCGCCGCGCGCAGATGCTGCTTGGCGATTGGTAACTCTTTTTGTTCACTCTTAAGCGATGCCAAGGCCAAGAGCGTTGGCAATGGATTACCGTGTTTTTCCAAAGAGCGCAACAGCGCAGCTTCGGCCGCTGCATCATCACCCAATTTCAAAAGTCGTGAAGCCTCATAGCCATCGGCATCGTAAGGCTGCTCACCATCGATGCTGCTGAGCCACTCCTCCACTATGATGCGCGCTTCTTCGTCCGGCAAATCCGCTACTTTTTTGAGCAGGTGCACTTCTTCGTAATTGCTCAGATCATCAGGACGGATAGCCACCAGTTTCTTGATTAGTGTTTCGGCATCAGAAAAACGTCCTTCCGCGTAGGCGATATGAGCCAGACTCTTATAGCTCCAGGCGTACTCATTATCTTCTACAATAGCCTTGTTGAAATACTCTTTGGCCTGCTCGTGTTGCCCACCGCTATAGTACCAGTAGCCGATGTTGTTGTAGGCATCAGCGAAACTGAGGTGCTTGAAAATAGAGAGGGGCAGTACCGTCAGAACTAGCAATACTCCAAAGGTGACGGCCAGCCGGCCCAAGCCCTGTGCTGTACGTTCCCGAAAACGATGGAAACAAAAAATAATCAGACTGGCGGAAAATAGAATCAAGAAAGGTGTGAGTGGCATGCGATAGCGGGAATTGATGGTAGTCATCAGCAGTACTCCGATATAGGCGATAAAAAATAGTGTCAACATCAACCTCACCTGACGGAAACGAATCCGTGCTGCTCCCTTGGTCACCGATGTTTGCCCTTCAACAATCATCTCCTCGAATCGCCGTGAAAATAAAAGCAGCCATCCCGCTCCACCCAAAGTAGCTACCACAAAATATCCCGGTAATGCCCATAGAAACGGTACATAGGAACGATAGAAGGCATAGCTGTAGTTGTCGCTGTACTCCCGGTAATTAAGAAGAAGCAGCACCTTGTGCCACAGCGTAGCGATGAAGTGACCTGGAGTGGCCAGGATTTCGGAGAAGGCCTTGCCAATCCAAAAGCGCGATACCTCTGAAGGGAGCAGATCATGGCCCACATAGCTCTCGGCCATCCCCACGGCATCGGTCTCCTCGTACTTGGGATGTGGGCGCAAAAAGGTTGGGACATAGGCTGTGGAACCATCCCCTCCCCACCAGTTCCCCTGGTAAAACACTAGTCCAATAGAGTAGTTGGTCGGTACGATATCGTGGCCCACTACGTAGTTACGAAGCGTGATAGGCACGATACAGGCAATCACTCCCGCCAAAAACAATCCGATAAAGATAAACCTCATTTTTAAAGCAACATCTTTCAGGAACCAGAACATAAGCAGCCCAGTCAGTGGCGCAAAGATGAGGGCATTCCCCTTGATGAGGGTGATACCTCCCAGAAGCAAACCAAGGAGAAAAAACGAACGAGCCCGAGGCCTTTCAAATGTTTTCCAAAACAACAGAAGAAAAAGTGGCAACGTATACACTTCCAAACTGGTCTTGAGAAGCAGCCCGTCATAAAAGACAAAAGGCCCGTAGAGTGCTGCTATCAACCCCGCCGCTACCCCGATCGGTCGGGAAAGTAACTTCTTTCCAACAAAGTAGAGGAGTACTGGGAATAACGCTCCCAGCAAAAATTGAAATCCGAGCACTGCCTGAGGAAACCAGTTTACCCCGACAATCTTCAGCACCAGCGCCAAAAAGTAAGCGTAGAGAGGCTCGGTAAAAAAGACCTTGTCCCCCAGCCAGCCATGGGCTACGATGTTCTGTGCCCATTCTATATAGTACTCAGCATCCAAAAGTGGCAGGCGCAGCACTTCATGACGCGAGAGCACCCAGATGTATCCTAAACGTACCAGTGCCGCGATACTCACCAAAAAAATCATGGTCTGCTTCTCAGAAAGGAAGATATTACGAAACCAAGCTATGACCCTGTCTCGCAGCGACACCCGATTCACCACCACTTCAATCACACCGTAATACTCAGCCAAAACACGTTTAGCCTCCCGAAAAGAGAGGCCAAATTTCTTCTGCAATTCATGTTCGGCGGCTCGAGGGTGGCCCTCCAGAAACCGGCGAATTTTCTCACTACGACGCATAGAATAAAGAGGGGGAGACTACTTGCTTAGTAATCCTTGAGTTTTTTCAGATGTTCATGCTCCCGGATTTTCTCCAGAGCCTTGGCTTCAATCTGGCGAATACGCTCACGAGTCACTCCAAATTCCTGGCCCACTTCTTCCAGAGTATGGGTTACGCCATCTTCCAGACCAAAACGGATACGGAGAATCTTTTGCTCACGTGGGGTTAATTCACTCAAAATATCAGAGATGTGTGACTTGAGGAGTTTACGCGATGCCGCCTGATGAGGCATAACCGTTTCAGTATCTTCGATAAAATCACCGAGTACGCTATCGTCTTCGTTGTCTCCTACCGATGTCTCAAGCGAGACCGTCTCCTGAGAAATCTTTTGGATGTGACGGATTTTCTCCACCTCCATATTCATTTCTGCGGCAATTTCTTCGGCCAATGGTTCTCGACCCAGTTCCTGGACGAGACGACGGGTCACCTGGGCATACTTGTTGATCGTTTCCACCATGTGAACCGGTATACGGATAGTGCGCGACTGGTCAGCCAGAGCCCGGGTAATGGCCTGGCGAATCCACCAGGTGGCATAGGTCGAAAATTTGTAGCCTTTGCGATAATCAAACTTCTCCACAGCCCGAAACAAACCAATATTCCCCTCCTGAATCAGATCGAGCAACGAGAGGTTGTGTGAGCGACCCACATACTTCTTGGCGATTGAGACAACCAAACGCAGGTTGGCCTCGGTCAGACGCTGCTTGGCATTGAGATCCCCCTTTTCGATGAGCTTGGCCAAGCGTACCTCTTCCTCCCCAGGAATCAGCGCTACCCGACCAATTTCCTTAAGATACATTTGTACCAAATCCGACGTGCCATCGGCCTCGTCGCCCATGTCCATCATTTTTTCCTTCGGCTTGGCAGTCGAAGCTTTCTTTCCTTTCGCCTTTTTCCCAAAATTTTCGCCCACCTTATCTGTTTCCCGTTTGAGCATTTCTTCTGACCCAACCACGCGTACGCCAGAATTCTCCAGCCGTTCGTACAGATTCTCCAGGTTTTCCAAATCTTGCTCCACATCGGG
>JAUYFO010000005.1 GCA_030690925.1 Candidatus Moraniibacteriota bacterium | reverse complement strand
GGGACTGGAACGATGCTTCCAAACTGCGCTTTGGCAAGTACACCGCCAAACTTCTCCTCATCTATGATGACGGCCAGCGTGACGTGCCAATCGAAGGAGAGGTTTCTTTTTGGGTGGTGCCGTGGCGGATGCTTATCGCGCTTTTGGTTGTCACTCTTTTCTTCTTTATCGGCATCCGTTCCACGGTGCGCGATATCTGGAACAAGATTTTTAGGAAATCGCGTACGGCAGTATGAGGATTCTTTCCGGAACATCACTTTTTATCGGCGTGCTGTTATCCGGCATAATGTTTTTGCCGTCACTTCACGCAGCCAATGATCAGCGCGGCCTCATAGTCAGCCCGGCGTTCCAAGAGATCGTCCTCGATCAGAAAGACAAGGAACAGGACTTCGTCGTGTCGGTCTCCAATGATACCGATGTCTCCGCGACTCTGTACCTGTCCGTTCTTGATTTCGGAAGCCTCGATGAGTCGGGCGGAGTGGCTTTTCTCGGCGCCTCGAGCGACCTAGAGAAAAAGTACTCTCTGGCTTCATGGATGCGCCTGGAAAAAGACACCCTGACGCTCGCCCAGGGCGAAACGGGGGAGGTCCGCGTGACGATCGAAAATCGCGACTCTCTCGGACCGGGGGGTCACTACGGTGCGCTCACGTTCAAGACAGGGGATGATGCCTCTCCGGACGGTACCGGTAGCACTATCTCGGTGAATCAGCTGTTCACGACGCTTGTCTTCGTGAAAAAAGTCGGCGGAGAGATATACGATCTCAAATTCAACGGACAAGAGTACGAGAGCAATATCGTGAAGTTTCAAGATACCATCCGCTTGCGTTTGGAGAATAGCGGCAACGTGCATCTGGTGCCGCGCGGGATCGTCAGCGTCACGGATCCTTTTGGACGTATCGTGGGGAAGGGGATCATCAATCAGGAATCCACGCTTATCCTGCCGGAAACACTCCGTGTCTACCCGGTACGGCTGGAGAAACTTGCCATGAGCTTTGTTCCGGGACGCTACACGATGGAAATAGCCTATCGCTATGATGGAAAAGACGATTTCGTGACTACATCCTTGCAATTTGACTTTATCCCACCGGCTGCTATTGTTACCTTTCTAGTATTAGGAGCGGCATTTGGGTGGTATGCGGTACGCTGGCGTAGACATATGGGTGAAAAAAATGCTCTGGCAGGCTCTGGCAAGCCAAAGCACAAGGACGTGTAGAAAATACGTTACTTTATTTTTCATACTTATTTTCTCTGCTTTCTCTGTCAATAATGCCTCCGCCAAATCCGCGTCATCTACACTGGCAAAAGATGGAAAAACGATTACGGTACGAGCTATTGTTCCTTTGACCACAGAATTCGTCTATAGTATCAAGAAAAACTCCTCTCTTGTATCTGACAAAGTAGCTTTTGCACTGGGTGAAGAAATGCATATTACCATCAGGATAGTGGGCGGAAACGATGAGCCTTTGCGCGAACACAGGGTACGTTTGCAAGTGGTGTCTCTCCGAGGAGAGGAGCTGATTAGTTTTTCTGGAAAAACTGACGGAAATGGCCTGGCACACTTCACAGTAGTTGCTGGCGTGGATTTTCTAGGAGATAATATTGTGCGAGCTATCGACGTGACGTGTGATGTCCCGATCCTATTTCAGCAAACGATCGCTTTCCTGGTGTATGAGCCAACAGATGATAAAGAACAGCGTGGACAAGCCACAGAGAGCAGTATAAGTAGTGGACAATCTTCCTCATCAGGACTGGAAATCCAGACCGTGGTAGCTTCTGCTCATGGCGCCGATGTTTCGCGAAACAGTGGTACAATAGTGACAAGAGATTCCAAGACAACGCTCACTCGCGCGGGACCATAGATCTTTTGTCGTTGTATGATGAAGATGAAATTATCACTAGAAGAAAAACAACCATCCAGAAAGCGTTTCCGCTTTTGGATTTTTGTTTTAATAGGGACGAGTCTCTTTTTTGGCATTGTTTATATCACCTGGCTTTTTCTGCAGCAACCGGCGATCGGGGAGATACGGGTCGTGAAAAAAGTGCCGACGGAGGATAGGGACAGCGCCAAAGAACAAAAACAATACCAGGGGAAATATCTGACATTTTCGTATCCGGGCATCTATGTAGAGAAAGCGCACGAGATCCCTATCGATGGACCGGTCAAAGAGAGTATTTTCCTCTCTGCGGCGGACTTCGAGGGCAAAAAAATAGCGATAGTGGTGGAGGAGCGCGCAGGAGGGGATTTGGAGGCCTCGCCGTCGTTTCAGATGCGTGCGGATAAGCCGAAAGAATACGATCAGGAGCCTGTCTCGGTCGACGGTTTCAGCGGTTTCCTTTTCAAGAAAAATACTCAGGTGTTCGAGCGGACATTCTTCCTGCAAAGTGAGGATTTCGTCATCAGCATTTCTACAACTTCCCCGATCAGCGCCGAAAGCCTCGAACAGGGCCTTTTCGCTGTCATCGGCAGCCTGCGTTTTCGGAAATGACCGATCGCGCGTATCCCACGCATTGACCCCGCACTAATTTTCGTTTAGTTAAAGCATTTATGTACTACGTGTACCTTCTTAAAAATGAATGTGACGAATTCTATTATGGCTGTACAAGTGACTTGAAAAAGAGACTTGTGGAACATAATACGGATAAGTCATTTTCTACCAAAGGGCATCGATGGAAAGTGCTGTACTATGAAGCTTATTTTTCTTCAAAAGATGCTTTTCTTCGAGAGAAACAATTGAAGCAATATGGCCAATCGCTTTCCCATCTCAAGCGCCGATTAAAGTACTCTTTGAACGAAAATTAGTGCGGGGTTGACTTTCCTCTGCTTTCTTGCTATAATAGACAAGTAATGGAGTATCGGATATATCCGATACAGCCAAGAAACCGGGTGAATACCCGGTTTTTTGTTGTTAAGGAAAAAGGAGCGGAATACTGCTTCTGGTGAGTGGTGGCAAGCCCAAGGTGTGCTGTCACGGGCGATTTTTCTCTCAAAAATATATGAAAACCGAATATCTCACTATGTGGGAGGCCTCAAAAGTCTGCTCGTACAGCCAGGAGTACTTGAGCCTGCTTTCTCGCAGACAGCTTTTGAAATCAGTGAAAAAAGAGAACAAGTGGCTCACGACCATTCCGTGGCTTACGGAGTATTTGGCGGACAAGAAACCGGATGAGGTAATCATATCTCGGGAGAAAGCCGCTCAACTGTTTGAGGAAAAAAGAGGGGGTATGCATGGGGAGTATTGGGTGATCGCTATCGCTGTTCTCTCTGTTCTCATCGTCGCGGTGGCCATTTTCAGCCAAATGTCAAACAAAATTTCTGAACTTGAGGCGAAGAATAGCGCGGTGAGCCGAGCACACGCCGACGCTCTGGCAGGCTTTGACCCCTCCGTGCTGGAAACGTTTGAAGCAAAAAGTCCGCCTGCGCTCGGTAGCAAGTCATCACAATAGGAACCAAATAAAAGAGTGTGAAGCATACAAACACAAAAAAGTTATTCAGAAACACGAGCGCGACTCTGGCCAGCCTGCTCCTCTTTTTGTATGCAGCCGGGACGGTAGAGGCAGCTGTCGGCATCAACAAGCAGATCAACTTCCAGGGCAAGGTCGTCAATACGGACGGTACCAACGTGGCGACGGCGAGCTATACCTTCCTCTTCTGTATCTACACGACCGCCAGCCCGACCACGGCCTGTACGGCGGTCGCTGACAATGATGCCGTGTGGCGCGAGTCGAAGAGCGTCACGGTCACCGATGGTATCTTCCAGACCAATCTCGGCGATACGACAGTGCTTCCGGGCGCGGTCGATTTCAACACCGACAACATCTATCTCGGCATCAACTTTAACGCCAATGGTCAGATGACGCCCTTGGTGCGTTTCACCGCGGCACCGTACGCGCTGAACGCGGCGAAGGTCGGCGGACTGACGGTGACCGACACCACTGGTACGCTCACGATTCCGAGCGGCAGAACCATTTCATTCGCTGATGCCTTCACGACATCTGGTGCCTTCGCCACGACACTGACTGCTACCGGCATTACCAACGCCACGTTGCCTTCCGGCACTATCACGTTGGCTGACCTGACAACGGGGCAGACGCTGACCAATAAAATTATCGGTTCTACGGGACTGACGTTCACCGGCGCGGCCACCGATATTACTACCGGGACCGGTGAATCATTGGTCATTGTGGCCAACGGCGCTGGCGTGGTGGACATTCAAGATGCTACCACCGTAGATTCTTTAGTTGCTGATACAGGTGGTGTTTCTATCGCTGCTTCGCAGTCGTATACTGGCGCTGGCGCTGTCACGCTCTCCTCAGCGGCCGCCTCTGACCTCACCATCAACTCCGGTACTACCGGCACCATCAACATCGGGACCGATGCTTCCGCGGAAACCATCAACATCGGTAATACGGGTGCCGCTGCCAAGATCATCGCTATCGGCAACAACACCCAAGCCAACACCATCACTATTGGTGATGCTTCCGTCACTGGTCTATCACTGGTAGAGAACAACTGGAGTATTACTGCTGCTGGACTGATCACTACCAGTGGTGGTCTCACTGTCTCAGTCGGCGACATCGCTCTCACCGATAACTCTGGCACCACCTGGTCTATCACCAATGCCGGTGTGGCCAACCTCGGAGCCAGTGTCACTATTGCTGGAGCCGGGGATGGAACGGACGCTCTCATCCTCACCTTAGGTGACATCACGGTGACCAATGGTGATCTCGATGTTACGGCTGGAGACTTCAATGTTGGATTGGATGCTGCTGACACATTCAACATCGTCAAGACCGCTGGCAACGCCGGTGATGTGGCCAACATCACTGCTTCTTCTGTCAATGCTATCGATGGGTTGCAACTGGCCCTCACTTCCACCGCTGATGCCGTTCCCGACAACATCACTGGTCTGGATCTGGCTTTTACTGAATCAACCGATGCCGATGTCTGGACTGCTATCAATCTGCCCAACACCACCAGTACCAACTCTACTACTCAGGGTCTGATTATCGGTACCGGCTATGATGTCGGTATCAGTGTGGTCAGTGGGGGTATCTCTATCACTGCTGGTGCCTTGGCTGTTAACTCTGACTCCATCACCTCTGATGGCACCCTTATCATCAATGCTGCCGGGACGGTGGATGTAGATGACATCTTGAATGCCAACTCCATTACCAGTGATGCGGGAGTCTCGATTGCCACGGGCAATGCCTACACCGGTGCGGGAACAGTCACGCTCTCCTCAGCGGCCGCCTCTGACCTCACCATCAACTCCGGTACTACCGGCACCATCAACATCGGGACCGATGCTTCCGCGGAAACCATCAAC
>JAUYFO010000092.1 GCA_030690925.1 Candidatus Moraniibacteriota bacterium | reverse complement strand
AACCATCGAAGCCGATCGCTATCAATCCGGCGGCACAACGCTGACGTTCGGCAATGATCATCCCACCCTGCACCACCCCGAACAAGAGCGGCCTCGTGGTAACGGCCAGTTCCCGAGCCGCTACCTGCCGATCATACTCGTCTTTGCAGCGCCTGGCCCAGCGGAGCGTCCGATCCACCGCTGCCACAATATCCTTCTCCGACGCATCGTTGGGTCGCGGATCGTCCAAACAAACCATCATGTCTACTCCCAGATCAAACTGGATCTCTATGGCGCGCTCTGGCGTGAGCAGATGCTTGGAGCCATCGAGCACCGAACGAAACTCTGCCCCGTCCTCAGTGATTCGTCCGAGGTCAGGATTTTTATGAATCAGTGAATACACTTGGTACCCTCCTGAATCAGAAAGTACCGGGTACTGCCAATCCATAAAATTATGGATGCCGCCAGCCTCTTTGATCAGAGCCTCTCCCGGTTGCAGCATCAGGTGATAGGTATTGACCACCAGTGCCTTGACCCCTGTCTTCAGGAGATCATCTGCCGTCAATCCACGCACCGAGGCACGGGTAGCATCTGGCATAAAAAAGGGGGTTTGCAAACTCCCTTTTCTCGTCATTATTTCACCGATACGACCGCGATCAGTATCTGTGCGTTCTTTCCAAAGTGTCATGCCGAGGGTATTACTGTGCCGCTGCTCCCGCTGATGCGCTGGCCTCCGGTGTTATGACCGGCACTTTTTCGGATTTTTTACTGGCTTCCAGTTTCACGTCTTCTTCGGTGAAGCTGTCCTGTCCTGTCAGGACCGCCTGGCTGACGAGCGGTACTTCTTGGCCAGCGCTACTCGGTGCCGGCGTCACCCCAATCTGAAACACGATCTCACGTTGCTGCCCAGGAATCAAGGTCTCCACTTCCCAAACCAACTCGTTGGTGCGCTCATTAAAAAGAATCTTTTCACTCATCGGGGATTCCTTGCCGGTATAACGGATACCACTCGGCAAAAGGATACTGACTCGAGCACGATTGATCTCGTTGGTAGAAGTACCTACCACCAGATGAGCCGTATAGGTCGTCTCTTGGCCGACTACGGGCGGTACTGGCCCCGTGTTGGGAAACGTTTCATCCTGATAGCGTATATCGAGGGTATGCAAGGCGACGGTATTGAGTTTCACCGTCAGCCTGTTGCTTGCTACCACCTTGGTCACCCCAACAATAGCGGGGATATCCGGGCTGTCGATCTTGGCCACCGTTTGGAAGGCGGGATTGTGCACCACGGTTCCGCGTTTTTCCGGATCAGAGTAGGTAGCAACCGAAAAACTGAGTGATCCCTCTTGCCCTGGCTCGATCCGGGCCAAAGCAGGGACATCGGAAGCTTTCCAAACAATGGTACGAGACGAGGGGTTGTAGGCCCCCCTGCCTCCCTGGGAATCAAAACGCAGTGTACTCAGATTGATATAGGGCGAATTGATCTCCACCGTGACGATAGCATCACGGATACCGACGTTCCCATCATTCCGGTATTCGATACCATAGCGCAGAATTTCACCAGGATCGGTACGCACATCGAGCCTGCCATCCGCGGTCTGACGGATAGAAAACGGAGAGGCTACCACCCGAGTTTTCTGTTCGCTTTCACCATAGGCGATGAAGTTCCCGTCTCCTTGAAAGAAACCGATGCCGCCACGGACAGTTTTCTGTTCATCTCGGACACCGGAGAGGCGACCCCGGATAGCGATGGTGCTCTCCTGCTGTGGAGCCAGTGTACCAATCGTCCAGATGGTATTACTATCAGTCGGTCGGGGATCAGAATCGGTAAAGACGAATCCCTCCGGATACTCCATTTTCACTTTGAGATTAGAAAAAGCACTGGCCCCATTGTTGCGGTAGCGGAGATCATACTGTACTTCCTGATCAGAGGCTCGCTCCTGAGGCGCAGTAATCTCGAAGAAGAGTGGCGAAGAAGCAACACTCAGACGATACTCTGTTACCTTCTCATAGGCGCTGGTAGTATTACTCGGTGTATAGCGCAGGGTGGCGCGTAGCGTCACCTGGTCTCCTCGGGAACCATAAAACTTCCCTGCGAGCGTGATTTTGCCATGAGCGCGTGATGGTATATCCCCGATGGTCAGTTCTGCTCGCGACTTGTTTATCACAAGCCCCTTCTGGTCATCGGGATGGAATGTCTCGGGATACTCAAACGCTACGGTACTATCACGCAGAGCCAGCCAATTATTGTTTCCGTATTCGAAAGTAAAGGTGACCAGTTCAGCGCTGCGCACATCACCGGGGCCAGAAACATCCAGCACGATCTTTTCTTCATTGAACAGTGAAGACTGCACCTTCATAACGACCCCGATAATCAGTGCCAGGAGAGCCACTCCACCGAGTCCCCAGGCCAACAGCTTGCGGCGACGCTTCTTGGCGATGTCATCGAAAATGACCCCGGCGGCTAGGACCGGTGCTACCTTGTTTGGCAGAGGAGCATCGACGGCCCAGCGTTCTGTCTGTTGAAATTCCGATACCGCTACAGGTTCGGGCGCTGTCGTGCCAGGACGAAAACTGTCCGGAGTACGCACTCGATTGAGATGTAGGTCCCGACTGTGCAATTTGTCATTGAGGTCCTCAAGCGCCATAAAAAAAGCTACGGTTCTTACTACTTACTGCTATTTCCATTGTAGCAAGAAATTACCCCTCAATCCACTGAAAAAAGCGGGCAGCAACCTGGCGAGCCTCACGCAGCTGCCCTGGCTCGACCGCGATCTTGGGAAGTGTTTCCAATTTGTTATGAAGAAACAACCTAATCAGTTTGATAGTACTTTCGCTGATAGGTAGAGCACCGCTCGTGGCGTGGGCATGCTCACTGCGCAGCATTCCACCGGCACTGGGACTGAAAAAGTGCCTCTCCCCACGGGCCAGCTTCTCTCCCGATACCGTGCACACACCGGTTTCGATCTCGTACCCCAAATGCGCGAAGAGCTGGAAGAGGAAACCTTCGGTCACAAGCAGCGCCTTATCTTTTTTTTCTTCCTTAGCCAGATCATTCACGATCTCTAGGTATTTCCCCAAGAGATCAAAGAGCTCTTTGTCCTGCTCTTCCCAGCCCACCAAGCGCTCGAAGATGCTAGTTGCTTCCATTACCCGCTTCAAAATATCGAAATCACTGCGCAGATAGAGAAAACTCTTTTCTGCCACTGCGCCGGCAATCTTGCCAGCCCCACGGCCCTTAACGACAATAACCAGTGCTTGCATGAGGGTCTCGAGCTGGCCCGCCAGCTTGGCTTCTGACTTACGCACCCCCTTGGCCACCAACTGCAATTTGCCAGCCGTGTCGGTATACAGCGTATACAGCCGATCCGTTTCTCCGACTTCTTTCTTCTTCAAAACAATAGCGTTGTAGCGCAGTTCCATTACACTCGTTTCAAAGTAAAAGTAAATTCTTCGTCATCGAGTTTTACGGTTTCGGTATATTCAGCATCGGGCAACATACCAGGCCGCACTTCGGTGGCCAATACTTCTTTTTCAATTATTTGTTTCAAATCTTCGTTCTGGAAAACTTTTTCTTTCCCGCTATAGCCAACGGTGATGCGGTCTTCAACTTTGAAGCCAGCTTTCTTACGGCCTTCTTGGATGGCCCGTACCACCTCACGCATTTCACCTTCCAGTTTCAGTTCAGGAGTAATTTCCCAATCCAATGTTACTTTTTCACTTTCTGGTCCACGAACAAGTTTGAAACCTTTTACATTTAATTCTTCTGAGATAATCTGCACATAATCATTCCCATGAACCAATAACTCTTTCGTGTAAAGATCTTCATACTCATCTCCCAATATAAGTGATTGGAGTGGCTGTCTAACCTTAATTTTCTTTTCTGTTCGCTTCTGAAGGCCAATTGTTACTAGTTCACGCAACAACGACATATTCTTCATCAGCTTCTCATCAATCAACTTTGCATCAGCCACTGGATAATCAGCTAAGTGTACTGACTGCTCACCGGTTAAATTCTTATACATTTCTTCCGCAAGGAACGGGGTAAACGGCGCCATCAGTTTGGAGAGCGTTACCAGCACCGTGTACAGGGTCTGGTAGGCCTGCTCTTTATCAGTATCGTCTTCTGATTTCCAGAAACGCTTACGACTGCGGCGAATGTACCAATTGGAAAGATTGTCGATAAAACTTTCGATTTTCTGAGTTGCCGAGTACACATCATATCTGTCGAGAGTACCATCTACTTCTTGAATCAACACTTGTAATTCCGATACAATCCACCGATCCAAAAGATTTTCCGAAGGTTTGATATTTTCTTGAGGAGCCCAGTTATCGATAACGGCATAGGTCGTGAAAAATGAATAGGAGTTCCACAACATACGAAACACCCGATTCTGCACGTCACGCATTCCTTTCAGATCGAAACGCTTGGGCAATCCCGGCTGATTGACAGAAAACATAAACCAGCGCAACTGATCGGCTCCGAACTGATCGAACATCTCGAAGGGATCGATCACATTCCCCTTGGATTTGGACATCTTTTTCCCCTCGCCATCGAGCAGATGCCCCAGACAGATGACGTTTTTGTAAGCATTCCCAACTTTCACCACGCCCCCTTTGTGAAGCAGTGTCGCGACGGCGTGCAGAGTATAGAACCACCCGCGCGTCTGATCGATTGCTTCACAAATGTAGTCTGCCGGAAAATATTTCCCCTCTTCGATTTTTTTCTTGACGCTTTCGCTCACCTGATTCGGGTACGAAAACTGCGCCAAAGGCATCGCCCCGGAATCAAACCACACGTCCATCACTTCCGGCGTCCGCTTCATCGTCCCGCCACAATCGCACAACCAGAAAATATCGTCGATATAGGGTTTGTGTACATCTTCAAGTGTTTTTCCCGAAAGTCTTTCGAGTTCCTTAATCGAAGAAAAAACTTTTTGTCCCTGACACTTACCGCACTCCCAGATAGGGAGCGGTGTCCCCCAATACCGTTCACGGGAAATCGCCCAGTCTTTCGCGCCGCGTAACCACTCGCCGAAACGCCCCTCTTTGATGTTTTTTGGTACCCAGGAAACGGCCTCGTTGTTCTGTACCAACTCTTCCTGCAACTCACTCATCCGGATGAACCACGATGGCTTGGCATAGTAGATGAGCGGTGTATCACAGCGCCAGCAAAAAGGATATTCGTGTTCGTATTTTTCCTTCGAAAACAGCAGTCCCTGACCGGCTAGATACTTGATAATCGCGACATCCGTGGCCTCCGGATTATCTTTTGGTTTCGCTTGCATACCAGAAAAATCAGTCACTTCTTTCTCAAACATCCCGTCCAATCCTACATGGTGAATAATCGGAAGTTTCTCGGCCTTGGCCAGTTCCATATCTTCCTCACCGAAAGCTGGTGCTTCATGAGCGATACCAGTCCCTTTCTCAGTCGTCACGAAGTCGGCATGATAAATCTTCCACCCCCGCTCGCGGTTTTCTAGTTTTTCATCCTTGGCGTAGTAGTCGAACAGTGGTTTATAAGCCTTACCAACTAAATCAGATCCCTTAATTATTTTTGAAGTCTTAATAAAGTTGTTAAACTCGATTTGAAAAAATTCAGTCGGACCATTTTTTAGAACATTTAATATATTTTCATTCACATCAATTCCAACGACATCAGTAACACTATTAATACTACTTTTAGCTACTATATAACTCTTTTTGACATTACTCTCTCTTAACTCAACGTCTAATTTTACATAGTCGATGTTTTCATTCACTGCCAGCGCCACATTCCCTGGCAACGTCCAAGGTGTGGTAGTCCAAGCCAACACAAATGTCCCTGGTTCATCTACGAGCTCAAATTTCACCGTCACTGACAAGTCTTTGACCACCTTGTACCCCTGCGCCACCTCGTGCGACGAAAGTGCCGTCCCGCAACGATAGCAATATGGTACTATTTTATGTCCCTTGTAGAGAAAACTTTCGCCAGCAGCATTCTTCATTTTGGCAATCTGGGCTAGCTGCCACCACACCGATTCGATATATTTATTCTCATAAGTGACGTAGGGATGTTCCATATCCACCCAGTAAGCCATGCGATGGGTCAGCTTCTCCCACAAATCACGGTATTCCCACACCGATTCTTTGCACTGCTTATTAAATTCAATGATGCTGGCCCGCACGTCGCCCGGCACGATATTCTCGATCTCCTGCTTGCTCTTCAGTCCCAACGCCTTTTCGACTTGCAGCTCCACCGGCAGTCCGTGAGTGTCCCAGCCCGCCTTGCGCTCCACCCGGTAACCCTTCATGGTCTTGTAACGTGGAATAATGTCCTTGAAAGAGCGAGCCAACACATGATGTAATCCTGGCTTGCCATTGGCCGTCGGGGGGCCTTCATAAAACACAAAGTCTCCAGCTGGTGATTCTTTCTTTACTGACTGCTCAAAGATTTTTTTCTCATCCCAAAACTTAAGGATTTCCTCTTCCATCCGCGGGAAACTGACTTTGGCTTCGACTTTTTTGAACATAGCCGTATTCTTTATAAAAACAAAAAATCCCTAACACAAAACCGTGCTAAGGACGTTTGAAACATTCAAAACGTGGTACCACCTTACTTCTCCACCTACCAACCGGCAGACGGACTTATTCGCCTGCTATTACGGGCAGTTCCGATAGATTCTACTCTCTGCCAACCGGCAGGTTTCTTTCTACAGCTCAGGAGTGATGTGCTCCCTCAACGCTTTTCAAAATTGTAGATTCAGTCTAGCAGGCTTGCAGGGAGAAATCAACCCTTGACTAGTGCCCCGGCGTAGCGGCAACCTGAGGATCTACGGCTGCATCAAACACCTCGCGATTCTCTGTGCCAGTCACCTCGAGCACCCCCCAAGCCCCACGATCCAGTCGTGATAGGGCATGATCGACCAGTATATAGCGTCCCGGCACCTCTAGACCAAACTCCACTATGGTAGCCCCTCCCGCCGGTACCAGCGTTGTCTGCACATTTTTCAAGAGAGCCCCTCCGATAGAAGCCTCCGGGTATACCGTATCAAATATTTCTCCAATGACGTGAAAGGAAGAAATATCACTCACTCCTCCGTTCCCGAAGTAGATCCGTACCTTTTCCCCGGTAGCGGCCGTCATTTTTCCGTTAAGACCGCCCACTCTCCCATTAAAAATAATATACTCAGCATTCCCAGAAAGCATCTTCTCGGTATCGATCACTTGGAGACCCTGAGTCCCCATCTTACCAGCAGTATATACTTCACCCTGCATCACGTAGAATTCCTTATCCACTTGTGGCAATCCTTCCTTGGGTTCTACCAAGATCATTCCATACATACCGTGCGCCATATGATTGGCGACATTAGGAGCGGCGCAGTGATAAACATACAACCCCGGGTTCAGGGCTCGAAAACGAAAGTCTTTAGACTCTCCGGGAGCCACATAGGTGGCAACGCCACCACCACCAGGGCCAGTTACGGCGTGAAAATCGACACTGTGATGGTGCAGGCTGTTGGAATCATTGCTCAGAGTCACGTGTACCATGTCTCCTTCTCGCACGCGCAGCATCGGCCCCGGCACGGTCCCATCGAATGTCCAGTAGTTCACCACCACTCCCGGCGCTATCTCAGCCAGCACTTCTTTGGTAGTGAGATGGAGAGACACTTCCTCGCCTTCGGCACGGAGCGGCGCCGGGGTGACGTTTGGGTCCCGCGCGATGTCAGCCACACGTTCAAATTGCCGGACGTGCCGGAAAAAAGTAAAAACATTTTTTAGTGGTAGCCAGGGGCCCTCCGCCGGGCCGTAGGTTTTCAACCCAAAAGGATAGGTGATGCTACTCGGTATACCCATCGGAACATACAACAGCAAACACGTTCCAAAGAAAAAGAAAAACAGAAAAAGGGTAATCCTCGAAGAATGGAGCTTGCGTAAAACGAGGTACACAAACAAGCCCGCCGCGATGAGAGCGATAACCAGTCCAGCCCCCTGCAAGATCAAGAACTTCACCAGAGAAAAAACCTCAAACATATCCGTTTCTTAAAAGTTAATTTCTTATACTGACCGAAGCCACTTCTTTTTGAAAGGTCTGCGCAATCCGGTCGGTCTCTTCACTCGAGAATGGATGATAGGTTGCAAAAACGGAATTGAGCGTATGTCCAGGACGAAAGGTTTGTAAAAAAAACTTTTCCGCCCCAGCTAGCATCTGCTTCATATCTCCTAGTACTTCTTCATTGTGTACCTCTTTGATGAGTGTCGTGCGAAATTCATAAGGGGTACCGGACGATTTCAAAAGTTCCATACTCTCTGCGATGTTGTTGCACTTCACGCCCCCGCCCACCAGCTTGGGGTACTGAGCCAGTGACGTTTTGACATCCATAGCCACATAATCTACCAGCTTCTCCCGAAGTAACTGCTCAAGCATCTCGGGATGATTGCCATTGGTATCAAGCTTGGTCAAAAATCCCAATGCTTTAATCTTACCAAAAAATTCGGGTAAATCCTGCCAGATGGTTGGCTCTCCGCCTGACACTACCACTCCCTCAAGTAGTCCCCGCCGTTGATCGAGGAAGCGGAAAAACGTCTCCTCGGCAATGAAGTTACCATCTAGTTCGCGTATTTTTTCTGGCAGCACAAACTCCGGGTTGTGGCAGAAACCACAACGCATATTGCACCCAGGGGTAAAAGCGATACACGCTACCTTGTTCGGATAGTCGAGAATGGTAAACTTTTGGATGGCCGAAAGTTTCATGGAAGTAACTACCAAAAAAATCTTAGGTCGCCTCTCCGTAGCGCGCTTCAAAAGAAACGTTGTCTGCCACACACTCCTCGAAGTGCTTGCGCGAATAGTGCTCCGCTTTTTTCCCGACGTTGAAGTGCGAAACGGGCCGATGGTACCCCATGACACGAGTCCACACTTCACAGCGGGTGCGTCCGGCGTTATCTGCTACCTGTGCTCCAGCCATAATGGTACTGTTAGAGGAATTACTTTTTGTTTTTATTACTTCTCTGCTTTGGCGCTCATGTAGGTCTTGCGATAGGTCTCGTCGAAGCGCTCACCCACTGTACCGATTTCTGCGTCGCACTTGGGACAAAAATCATATTCACCCGAGAGATAGCCGTGCTTGGGACAGATGGAAAAGGTTGGAGTAATGGTGATGTACGGCAAACGATAGTGCCTCAGAATCTTGCGCACCAGATTGCGACAAGCTTCCGGTGATGAGATCTTTTCGGTCATATAGCAGTGGAGCACCGTTCCCCCGGTATATTTGGTCTGCAGATTATCCTGGAGATCGAGTACCTCGAAGATATCGTCAGTATAGCCCACCGGTACCTGAGAAGAGTTGGTGTAGTAGGGGGCTTCCGCGGTCCCCGCCTGAAGAATATCGGGAAAACGCTTGCGGTCTTCCTTGGCGAACCGGTAGGTCGTCCCTTCGGCCGGCGTGGCCTCTAGGTTATAGAAGTTCTTGGTTTCTTCCTGAAACGACTTAATCTTTTCTTGCATAAACACCAGCACTTCCTCAGCAAAGGCGTTGCCCCACTTGGTAGTGATATTTTCCTGATCATCAGTAAAGTTACGGATGGCTTCGTTTACTCCATTGATACCGATAGTCGAGAAGTGATTTTTCAGGTACCCGAGGTAGCGTTTGGTGTACGGAAACAATCCCCGGTCGATCCATTCCTGAATCACTTTGCGTTTTATCTCAAGCGATGTCTTGGCTAGTTGCATCAGGTGCTCGATCTGAGCGAAAAACTTTTCCTTATCACCCTTGGTCAGATATCCGATACGGGCCGCATTGATAGTCACCACTCCGATGGAACCTGTCATTTCGGCCGAACCGAAGAGCCCACCACCACGCTTGCGTAGTTCCCGTAAGTCGAGCTGTAACCGACAGCACATGGAACGCACGTCACCTGGATTGAGCTCTGAGTTGATGAAATTCTGGAAATATGGTGTCCCGTACTTGGCCGTCATCTCAAACAACGGTAAATTCTTCTTACTCTCCCAGTCGAAGTCCTTGCCGATATTGTAAGTCGGAATAGGAAAAGTAAATGTCCGCCCACAGGCATCCCCATGAGTCATAATCTCGATGAAAGCCCGGTTGACGATATCCATCTCTTTTCCCAGTTCGCCAAAAGTGTAGGGAAATGGCTTACCCCCCAACAATAGGCGTTTGTCTTTCAAATCCTCGGGACAATCCCAGTCCAGCGTGATGTTGGTAAACGGCGTCTGAGTGCCCCAACGGGACGGAATGTTTAAGTTAAAGACAAATGACTGCAGATTCTGATAAACGTAGCTATAGAGGGCGTCACTGACATAGGCTTCCTCTTTCTTTTTCGAAGAAAACTTCATGCCATACGTAACGATATCCTCTCGCAACTCCAATTCCTTCTTCTTCACAAAAGGTGCCATGTAGGTATCGAAGCTGGAAAAAGCCTGGGCTCCGGCCCACTCGTTCTGCAGTGTCCCCAAAAAGTTGACCATCTGCGACACGGCCGAGGAAAGGTGCTTCGGTGGTGCCGATTCGATCTTGTTGGTCACACCATTGAAGCCCTCTTCCAGAAGAACGCGCAGACTCCAACCGGCACAGTAACCGGAAAACATATCGAGATCATGAATATGATAATCGCCGTTGCGGTGCGCCTCACCAACAGCTTTCGGGTAAATATGGGAGAGCCAGTAATTGGCGATGACGCTGCCAGCCGTATTCAGAATCAATCCCCCGAGCGAATAGCCTTGGTTGGAATTGGCATTGACCCGCCAATCGGCCCGGTTGAGATAATCAGCCACCGTTTTCTGTACTTCCACCACCACATTCTTATCCTCACGGGCCTCACGCCGCTTCTCCCGATACAAAATATAGGCCTTGGCCATCTCAGCGTAGTCGAAACGAATCAGTACGTCCTCTACCACATCCTGAATCTGCTCCACGCTGGGAATCTGATCGCTCCACTTTTCTTCGAGCTCCACCGCTACCTCCGCTACCAACACTTCCGGAATGAGGGGGTCGCTCTGACCGATCGATAGAGCGGCCTTGGCGATAGCGTTCTTAATCTTACCAGGCTCGAAGTCTACGATAGTCCCATTACGCTTCTGGATCTTGTAGAGTGGCATAGAGACCCTCAATAATTGGCGAATTATTCTGCAGGCTGCACTGTATTAAACACCACAAAACAAAAAAGGTGTCATGTGCCACCCATTACTCTTTGTTCCAAGATTTTTCCCTTACTGAAGGTTCTTTTTCAGTCTCTTGCGCGTTCGGGACAGGATCAGCTTGACCGCATTTTCACTCTTGCCCACCAGGGCAGCAATTTCCTTCGCCTTCAGCCCATCACGATACTTGAGAAGCATGATGGCCTTCTCTTTCTCCCCCAATGTTTTGAGCAAAGTCACCATATCATCCTCCCCCGAGTGATCGCTCTTGGCCACGAAATTCTCCATCTCCCCATCATGCTGATACGACATGACCTGGCGATGTAGGGTACGAAAGTGGTTGACTAAAATGTTGTGAGCCAAACGAAGCAGGTAGGTGTAGTAGGAAGCATTGGTCATGCGGAAACCAGGAAGATAACGAAACGCTCGGACAAAGACCTCCTGGGTAAGATCCTCTGCCACTGCACTATCTCCGTGTAGCCGACGGGAGAAATACGCCCCTATCGAAACCACATATTTCTGGTAGAGTGCCGCAAACTTCTCCGGGTTCTCTTGGGCATGGGTTATGAGCAGAGCGTCATCCTTGCGCCGTGCAAATACCTGTTCCATCGGTGTGACCAGGGTTTCCCGGAAAAATTGAGCGGCATCGTGGAAACCTCCGTACCAGAGAGACTGATCCAACCTGACCAACGTACCATCTTTTTTTTTCTGCAGACTCTCAATAATCCATGTGAAAAAGTCCCGATCCTGTATCATGGTTTCTGTCCGCCGAAGAAACTCCCGCCCAAAAGCCTCTTCCGCTGTTCTTCCGGCCAAATCCGGATGAATTTCGGCGAAATACTCCGTCTCTCCCAGGCGATTGCAAATAGGGACAATAAAGATATGTTCGTCACGACGAGCGCCGCTTTTCTTGCGGTTGTTCACCAGTCCTACAAAGGCCCGGCGTTCCGTACCGATAGTCTGCCACAGCTCACGATAGAAGGTTTTTTCCATTTTTCCACCCCACAGTTGTCCTGGTTTCTTGCCGACGATTTCCGCTACCGAGAAACCCGTACGCTGCTCCAAGGCAGCACTGGCGTAGAGGACCCGTGACTCCCGATCCGTAATAAACAAGCTCCCAGGGAGGTGATCGAGCGTATCTTTGAGTGAGAGTGATTTCATAGGGCGGTTACCAGTCTGCCTCCATCATACCATGGGGCTTTTTACAGAGAAAAAAGAAAAGGAACCCTTATTATACTGACTCCCCCTTGATTGCCCAGACTACTTCCGTACATGAGCCTTTTTCCGGATACCAGCCAGCGGCTGCTCGGCCTGGCCCTTCCTGTGTCAGAATACCATGGAGCTGTTCCAGCGGGTCACCATGCGACACGATAATCACTTTTTTTCCGAGATACTTCTCTTTTACTTCACCCAAAAAATCATCCAAGCGACTGCGCACCTCTAGAAAACTTTCCATCCCATCTGCTACATCCGGAGAGAGCCGCATCTCGGGATCGGGATACTTGTCCAAGAGCTCTTGCTGGATATGGTTATTGAATCTCCCCATCCCCACTTCCCACAAACGATTATCAAACTGGATCGGCAATCCGGTTGCTGCCGCGATACTCTCAGCCGTTTCCTTGGCCCGCAGGATGGGCGAACTAAAAAGAACATCAGCCCCCGCTGTTGCCAGCTGCTTGGCAGTCCTAGTTGCCTGTTCTTTTCCATGTTCCGTGAGCGGATACTCTTGCTTCACCGGAGCTGAATTCAGAATATGGCGGACGTTATTTTCCGCTTCGCCGTGCCGTACCAAAAAAAAAGTGATTTGCTTCATACTGCTACTGAATCATATGATACACATCAATACCGCCCGCGACCAGAAACAAAAGGGCCGTAGAACCAACTACTTTCACAGCGAAAGCCAATACTTCTTGGTCCCAACCGCGCTTCTTCTTGTATTTCTCTTTATATTTTTTTGGCAACCGATGAATCATTTTTGTTTTCATTTTACAAAGACCCCTCGACTACGCTCAGGGTGATTTTTCGATTATCGAAAAATCACATCTTCTCCGGAGCGCTGATCCCCATGAGCGCCAGTGTCTCAGCCAATACTTTCTGTACCGCAGAAACCAATTTTAGCCGCTCACTGGATAATTGCGTTTTCTTTTCATCTACGACGACACAATCGTTATAGAAAGAATGGAAACGATCGGCGAGATGCAACACGTAATGCGCCAACTTATGTACCTCATAGCCTTCACGCACCTCAAGCAGTAACTCTGGAAACTTGGATACTTCCCGTATCAAATCCTTCTCTTTCTCTTCAAACACCCTGTCTTCTACAGGCTCATTTTCAAAAGATATATTTTTTTCTTTTGCTTTGGCAAGGATGTTCACAATACGCGCATGGGCGTACTGAACATAAGGGCCGGTCGCCCCATCCAAGCGGACTGATTCATCTATATCAAACTCTATTTTGCTACCAGCACCATGTTTCAGCATGGCAAACTTTATCGCGCCCAGCGCAATCTTCTCGGGATTCGGTGATTCGGGAAACTGAGCAGTCACTTGAGCGATTGTTTCATCGATGAGCACCTGGGCTGGAATAACATTTCCCTTGCGGGAAGACATACTCTCACCACCCTTTAATGCCACAAATTCATAGCCACAGTGGACCATCTTCTTATGGAATCCGTACAACTCCAGTATTTTAAACAGTTGCCTGAGGTACAAACTCTGTCTGACATCAACCACATAGATACTCCGATCAAGGTCAAATTTTTCGAATTTCTTTTTTGCCAACGGAATATCTTTTAATCCATACAGAATGCCACCGTCCTTGCGGACCAACACCAATACTCCGAGACCGTATTGCTCGAGATTGGCGATAACCGCCCCTTCACTCTTTTCTACTACTCCCTTTTCCAAAAGTTCAGGCAATAATTGCTTGCCAGACTCTTCTTCGATACTCTCGAAAAAATATTCATCAAAAGAAACTCCCAGTTCAGTATAGATTTTCTCAAACTCATCCATAGACCAGCTTTTGGTTTTCTTCCATAAATCTAACAACGCCGTATCGCCACTATCAAACTTCTTCTGAACAGCCCTGAAGGCCTTTTCATATTCCAGATTCTCTGCAATTTTCTGAGTCGCCTCCGAATACACTTTCCCCAAAAACTCAGTCTTATTTTCGACAAGATCCAAATTCTCATCCCCATGAAAAGTCACCAGTCCCCACAAACATTTGGCAATATGTGTACCGGTATCTCCGATATAGTTGGCAGCGATTACTTCATCCCCTGCTTTGCGCAAGACATTCACAAGCGTACTGCCGATAAACACATTGCGCAGATGCCCGATATGGAATTCTTTGTGAGTGTTCGGCTGCGAGTACTCGACCATCACTTTCTCATTTACCAAAGAGACAGGAAATTGCGGGTACTGTTTCTGTAATACCGTAGAAACAACGCCTTGGAAATAACTCGAAGGAAGATAGAAGTTGATATGACCAGGAGCCACCACTTCTATTTTTTGAAAACTGCTGTTTTCACTCTGAGCTAAGTCGAAGAGTCGGCCTTTCAAAAGCTCGGCAATCTCCATCGGGCTCTGCTTAGCCAGTTTCGCCAAAACAAGGGCCGCGTTAGTCGTGTATTCCCCAAACTGTTCATCCTTGGGCCGTTCCACCTGAATGGAGGGCACAGTAAAATCAGGCAACACACCTCCCTGTTGCAATGCCTCAACTGCTTCCTTTATTTTCTTCTCTAGTACCTCCCTCATGTTTTCTATCATAGCCGAACCAAGCCAAGAAGGGAAGTCTCTGATATTCACAGCATCAAAGAGGCGACCGTCCACTTGATACTGAGTAGTAAAAAAGAAAAAAACCGAGCACCTAACTATAGGAAGGCTCGGTAATAAAGTTCGACTGTCGGCTTAACGCAATACGCAAAGAGGTGATGCACTCGGCCCCCAGCTGGTGGGATCCCGGTTTGAGTTGAGTTCACCACAATCCACGAATTCCTTCGACCCTGGGTGATACATCGCCCAACGGCGAGCGTCATAGTCGCCGCGAGCCCGGAGCGTCGCGTAAATGATGAACCATCCATCTTGGTACTCGCGGATTTCACGTACGGCGGCCGGGGAATCTCCGCGCTGACCGAAGTTTACAGGAAGCGACTGTAGCAACGGGATGATCTCACCGTTGACAAATACCACCGATACACCTGACCATGAACCAGGCGATTCGTACTCAGTCACGACAATGACATCTGTTCCGTCGGATGTTATGCCATGCACCTGATAAATGGCCCACAAGATTTTGTCGTAGATGACTTCCCCCTTATAGTGGATAACAAGGTGCCACGGGTCCTTGAAATCATCATCCTGGAGATATTCCATCTCGACAAGCCCCCTTTCCCTTGCTGATTGAGCGAAGTAGTTCTGGAGCATCTGCGGCGCCTGGTCGAATGATTCTTTCACCTCAACGGCTGTTGCCAGCGGCACCGATGTTTCACCTCCCCCACCGCCACCGCAGGCAGTAAGGAAGCCGGCCAACAGGATGGCGAAAATATGGGAAAAAATGGTTTTGGTCATGATGTCTCCCTTCGAGACGGGTTGGTAGTTAATGAACTGGCTAAGACGCCTTTCTTAGGGGCGACTGCTCTTTATACAACAAAAACGGATTCCTGTAAAGGTGTCCGCTTGGGATAATTCTTCATCCGCCCTTAGCACGTCACGGCAACTTTCTTTTTGAAGGCTTCAGCGTTTTTTGGAAGCACTTTCCCTTTGCGCAGTTTTAACTGCTCGGTTTCTGGTAGCTCAGCAATGGCCTGGCACTCGACTCCACAGCAACCAGCGAATGTTTCTTTGCATGCCGCACACTGGATGAAGAGCAGGTTGCATTCCACATTCTCGCAGTTGGTATAGTCATCACACGTGCTGTCACACTGGTAACACTTGGCTAGTACATCATCAGTAATGCGCTCGCCCAGGCGATTATCAAAAACAAAGTTCTTGCCCTTGAACTGCGATGGCAGTCCCTCGCGCTGTATCTGGTGCTTGTAGTCAATAATTCCCCCATGAAGCTGGTAAACGTTCTGGAAACCATGGTGTTTCAGGTAGGAACTAGCTTTTTCGCAACGAATCCCACCGGTGCAGTAGAGCAGCACTTCTTTGTCCTCCTGACCTTTCAGTGCTTCTTTCACCAATGGCAACTCTTCTTTGAAGGTATAGGCGGGTGGACAAATAGCACCTTCGAAATGCCCAATAACCGATTCGTAATTGTTACGCATATCCACCACCACTGTCTCCGGCCGTTTTAGCATATCGTTAAATTCTCGGGCCGAGAGGTGGGCGCCAACATTGGTGACATCATAGTCCCCCGGTTGCAACCCATCGGCTACAATCTGCCGCTTCACCTTGATAGTCAATTTCCAAAAAGCATCGTCTTCTTGTTCTACTCCCACCTTGAATGGCACGCCATGGAACGCTGTGCACTTATACAAAAGTTTTTGAAATGCTTCAAAGTTCGGTTCCGGCACACTCATCTGGGCATTGATGCCTTCCTTGGCCACATAGATGCGCCCCAAGATACCGAGCTTCACCCACTCGGCGAATAACTCATCGCGCAATTGCTTCGGATCAGAAAGAATCACGTAGCGATAAAAAGAAATCACCCGCCGCGAAAACGGTTCTACTGCCAGAAGCTTCCGTGCTTCGGCTTTGGAAAGGTGGTTGCGTAATTGATGGGGAGTATCAATCATAAGCTCATCTCATGGTATCTGAAACCAACCAAAAAGTGAAGTGTTACTATTGTATCTCATCAAGTACACGACCGTTCATTTCGTGATTTAAGGAAAAAAGAAAAAAACCACCGGGAAAGGAGGTAATTGCGAATTTTTACTTGCAACATATCATTATACACCTTTTAAAGTAAAAAGTCAATAGAAACGTCCAGAAGCTTGCTTATTTGAGCCAAATGTGGGAAAGTGAGGCTATATGACTACCATAGCTACCAACAAACGAGCTTCGTTCGATTATACCCTCGCCGACCAGTACGAGGCCGGTTTAGTATTGACCGGAGCCGAGGTCAAATCGGTCAAAACTGGCCATGCCAGCCTGAAAGGAGCTTTCGTCACCGTCAAAGGAAGCGAGCTCTACCTGACCAATGCCCTCATCCCCCGCTACGCCCAAGCTCACCGTGATACCAGCCACGATGCTACCAGACCACGAAAGCTCCTCCTTCGCAAGCGAGAAATCCGCTCTCTCATCGGAAAATCACGCACAGAAGGCTTGACATTAGTGCCGATTCGGTTGTATACTAAGAAGCAACTTGTGAAGCTCCTGTTTGCTGTTGGTAAGGGAAAAAAAGAATACGACCGGCGAGCCGACATTGGCAAACGTGAAGCCCAAAGAAGGATTCGCCGAGCGATGAAGACCTAAAACACAGTGATCAAACAAAGCCCCTTTGAAAATTGTTTGGTATTTGTAATTTGGGCTTTGAAATTTCCGCAACAAAAAGAAGTTTACAAAAAACGAAGCAGTGTTAGACGGTCACCAAGCGTAACAAACAACGGAAGTGAAGTTGTTGCGGCTGGGGGTTGTTGAGACTCGACAGGCTGTACTTTCAAAATATGCAAGCCGACCTTGAGGGCACGGTCGTAAATATCGCTCTCACGATGATAAATGCAAACTTCATCACAAAGACCAAGAACGCACTGGCGCAAGCTTTTGCCCCTTCTTACAGTCTTGCGCTCGCCTAATTACTGGCGTCGCCATCAGCATCCTGATTCTCGGTAGGGAGAGGCTGGTGTCATATTATCGAGACGTGACGGAAGAATTTCTTTTTCTTTTACTTCCTAATCGTATTGCAAAAGAGGAACTTGTGTGAGGGTTTTGTTTTCCTTCTACCTCCCACCCGTATACAAGGTTGACTACGCTTGTAGATTATTTTGGAAAAACTTCTCTGGACATGGGTGCAATTCCCATCAACTCCACCATTTTAACAGATAAAAAATGAGACGAAGACGTCACAACCGACCGAAACCAAAAGTGCAGCTGAAGGAACATGCACGCACCAACGAGAAGATTCTCGTCCCCCAGGTGATGGTCATCGACATCGATGGCGAAAACCGAGGCGTGATGGATACTGCGGCGGCCATTCTGCTTGCCCAAGAACAGGAAGCGGATTTGGTAGAGGTCTCTCCCCTGGCGAAACCTCCCGTGTGCAAAATCACCGACTACGGCAAACTGCAGTACAAGGTTGCCAAACAGGAGCAGCAACAGAAGGCCAAGCAGAAGAAAATTGAAACCAAAGGCATCCGCATCGGTTTCCGTACTGATAAACACGATCTTCTTTTCAAAAAAGCACAGGCCGAGAAATTCCTGACCAGGGGAAGCAAGGTGCGAATCGAAATTATCTTGCGTGGCCGCGAAAAGGCCATGCAAGAGAAAGCACGGGAAAACCTCAACCTCTTTCTCAAAAGTATTGCCATCCCCTACCGCTTCGAGGAGGAGATTAAGCGTGGGCCTATGGGCTTTACTGGCCTCATCGTTCCAGGATAACCTATCAATCAGCAGTAACCAATTAACAGCCAGCAACCAAGTCGCACATTAATCGGAAAAATGTTGTCGGCTGCACAGTTGTCAGCTCCCAGATCTATGCCCAAGATGAAAACAAGGAAATCGGTTGCCAAGAAAGTCAAGGTGACCGGGACCGGAAAGCTGAAGCGTCGCGCCAGTGGTCAGAACCACTACAACTCGCGCAATACCGGCGACGAGACTCGCTCGAAGCGCAAGGACCAGAGCATTTTCAAGACTGAAGAGCAGAACATCCGCCGCGCTATCCCATATGCTCGCACCAAGTAGCATCCAGTAATTCCATTTAAAGAGAATCGTATGACGAGAGTAAAGCGTGGTGTCATGACCAAGAAACGCCACAAGAATATTTTGAAAGCGGCCAAAGGTTTCCGTTGGGGACGCAAGAACCTGTTTACCAAAGCCAAGGAAGCTGTGATCAAAGCTGGTAAGTATGCCCATCGTGATCGCCGTGCCAAAAAACGCACCTTTCGCAGCCTGTGGATCACCCGCCTCAACACCGCACTCCGTCTTCATGGTATCAAGTACAGTGCTTTCATCGCTCTCCAAACCACCAAGAACATCGCTCTCGATCGTAAAGTCCTGTCTCAGATGGCTGTAGAAAACGAAGCCACTTTCAAGACCTTGATTGAGAAGGTCCGATAAAGAATACCCTCCTCTTGAAAGAAAACCGCTCTATGTAAGAGCGGTTTTCTATTTTTCGACACTAAACATATAAGAAGACCTCTCCTGACTTCTCATTTTGTATCACGCGACTATCTGGCAGTCTTTTTTTGAGATACCAAACATAGGCATTTTTTCTTTGTGTACCAACAATCTCTGTATCTTTTTTTTCCTTTTCCATATACCCCAAATAACGCAAGAGGGTAATACTTTCTCTCGTTGTCATACTACGCAATACATCTCTATCCAAAGGAAAGGATCGGGTATCTTTTTCTCTGGAGAAAAACTTCTGTAAAAAACCTCTGATAGAATTCTTCAAACCATTCTTCTCTTTATTCTCGTACGTGCGGATGAGTTGACCGCTTTCATAATTCAGGCTATTGCCATATCCATCATAAAAGGAAAATCCTTCATATTGCTCCGGAGTTTTTTCGAAGGTAGCCATAAGGAATTGGATTATCTCTTCTTTTTCCGATAAGAGCCTATCTCGTTCCTCTAGAGTAGTACTATCTTTCATCCCACTAAACTTAATCCCTTCAAAAGACTTGTCGTTTTCTTTTATTTTCTCGAGCATCTCTACCACGGTGTCCATTATTTTTCGAAACTCCGCCAATCCCTGATTTACCAAAGCATATCTAGCCTCCTCCGTCGTAAAAGTCACTTGATACATCCCTTTTTTATCATCTCGCTCAAAAAGAAAAGTATACGTAAAATTACCTATTCTTCTTTTATGGGTAAAGTCTTTCCCCTGATTTGAGATCAAAATAGCATTCTCGAAAGAATCGGCTCCGACTGCAAGAGCATCTACTATTTCTAATCGTCGAGGAATGAATTCTATTTTCTTCAGCACGCTCGCAACAGCCTGCTGGTCTTTTGTTTCTCCGTCGCTAATAGCGATTAAGTCCTGCTCTCCCTGATTCACGGCAACAGACTTAACATGGCCAGAAAACAAGCGATCTAGCGACCTCTCGGCAGCATTCATCTGACCACTTGTAAGCAATTCTTTCATAGATTCAAACATTTTCTTTCGTATTCATACTTCTCTACACAGGTCAGTCTTTTGTTTTTTGAAAAAAGATGATTACTGCCCCCATACAGAGAACCCCTACCCCATCAATGAGCACATCCGTCAGATGAGCGCCTCGAAAAGGAACAAAGAATTGGTGGAGTTCGTCAGTGGCTCCATAAGTAAGTGAAAACAGAGCAGCCAAGATAAAAACACGCCCAAAGGTTTCTTTGGTAAACGTCAGTCGAAAAAAACGAAAAGCGAGTAACATGAGTACGGCATATTCCACTACATGGGCCCCTTTGCGTTCGATAAAGTACCACAGCGGTGGTGGGCTGACAGTCGCTACTCCTGAAAGCGAAGAAAAAGCAAAAATCACTCCCATCCACCCAAGAAGCAAAGCGAGCGACAAAACCTGTTGTGAGAAGACTGAGAATTTGGAAAATACCATAGCAAGGCTATTTCTTTTTTCTTTCTCCAAACTCATGGATCAAATGAAAGAGTGCGTAGAATGGCAACCACAGCCACACGGTTTTCTTGAGAAAGTTGTCGATAGCGCTATTGAGATTCATAGTGATGCTTTTGATGTATGGGAGTAGTGATCGCTAATTTCATAAATAACATCCTTCTTTTCTACGACGATCTTCCAGCCATGCTCTTCTGCTGCTGCCTTCAGGTTCTGATTGGGGTTAAAGGCGATAGGATGTTCTACCAACTTAAGGAACCCCATGTCAGACTCCGTGTCACCGACCCCATAGGAGTCCTTAAGAGAAAGCTTGTGCTCATACAGGTATTGCTCCACCAGACTACCTTTGTTGCGTGAGGGCTCGAAGGTAGCCTCTCCAGTGTAGAGTCCTTGCTCATCTACGGCGTAGACACTCCCAAAGGCAGCATCGAACCTAAGGTACTGACGGTTGTATTCCTCCACCACCTCGATAGGTGATCCTGAAATAACAAGCAGGTGGTAGTGTTCCTCGCGTAGTTTTTTGATCAGTCGTTCGGCGTAGATATAAGTACGCTTGGCATGAAACGGGACTAGAAGTTTACTCGCCTTGATCACCGCTTCCTGGGAACAGCCGCGGATGTGCTCGGAGTAGAGCTTGACCAAGGCCTTACGGTAATCCTCATAGGTCCCCTCGTGTTTCAGCCAGTTGGTGTAGATACTGGTCAGTTCGTTACGTGCCTCATGAGGGAAGACCCTCATCCAGGTCAGTTCGTTGATCAGTTCGAAATGCAAATTCTTACGGAAGATCGTTCCGTCGATATCAAGAATGGCGATTTTATCTTTTTTCTTAGCTGTCATAGATTCTCTTTCTTATGGGTTCCTTTCTCTATTGTACTGATTATCTGATAGAGAGCAATGCCTGCGGCGACCGCAACATTAAGTGAGTTCTTTTGGCCACGCATCGGCAATTCTACGATCCAATCACAACGCTTCAGTACCCGGCTATCCACCCCAGTCACCTCATTCCCAACCATCAGCGCTACATGACCAGTTGGACGATACCGCCGATAGTCGATACTCTTTTTGTGCTGCTCGAGAGCCACGATCTGATAGCCCTCTTTTTTCAACTGGTTAAGCGTCTTGGTCAATGAAGATACCATCTTCCATGGGACCGTATTCTCTGCTCCCAGGGCGGTCTTCTTGAGTGCCTTGTCAGCGTCGCTCAGGTAGAGCGCGTCTTGCTTGGGAGGCACCGGGGTGTAGCCAGAGAGCACAATGCTCCCCACCCCTGCCCCATCAGCAGTACGAAACAGGGCACCGACATTGTGAGCACTGCGTATGTTATGGATGACAAGGATAAGTGATTTTTGCATAACGGGGCAAGGCACAATTTTCAAATCACAAAAGCCAAACAAAGCACCGTGGCCAGAACACAAGATCCACTTTCTGTGTTTTTTTATTTTGTGTTTTGTTTGGTTTTTGTACTCTGAGTTCTGTGGTTTTTATAATTGATGTTGCTGAAACAATTGTTTGCCCGTTTCCCACACTGCAGGATACTGCTTTTTCACCTTGAGCCAATACCACCACTCGCCACCCCACAGATAGATTTCGGGAAAACCGACTCGCTTGGCATAATCAACGTTCTCGACCAGCCTGTTCTCGTTCATGGTTCTCCATTGCTCTTGGAGCGACACATCAGCAATCCAGCCGCTCGCCCACGGCTCAGCCTGAAGCTCAATGATCATAAAGTTTTCCTGATCAGTAAAAAGACGCACCATCCACTCCTTGAAACGAAAGAAGTTAGGACCAATAGGATACTCGAAATACCCGCCAACTTTTGGGCTATAGATATCACGATAGAGAGTCGTACCAAATTCATCGCCTCGAGCGGCGGCATGAATCCACAGGGAGATTTCTCCGCTGTCCGTCAACAACACTGGTCGTGACGCATCCAAGCGTTTCACAAGCGCTATCTCTTCTTCAAGAAGGGCCACATCAAAAGGGGGGCAGATACCAAAACGAAGGAACGGCTCATTCTCAACCTGCCACTTCGCAAGAGCCGGATGCTCTTGATAACGTATCACCGTAGTCTCGATAAAAGGAAGGATCCCTTCGCGACGAGATACTAGGTCATCCCCAACCCATTCCGGAATATGACACTCGGGCCAACGCGGAACCTTGATACCAACCGTCAGAATCACCTCGACACCACGTTTGGCGGCTTCATCCAATTGCCAGTCTACCTCTGAAAAATCGTATACGCCACGCTCCTTCTCAATCAGATCCCAGTACACCGGTAGGCGCATTTTTTTCACCCCCACATCGTCAAGAAGCGCCAGGTACGTCTCGCGCCAGTCGAGCCCCAGCCCTTCAGCGTAGCGCGATGAGAATGTCATACCAAGATTGACATCTTCTCGCGGGGCCGGACCAGGCAGGTTGAAATAACCAAAAAGAAGCGCGATGAGAACAATCACACAGAGCAACACTTTTCCGATGACTTTAAACAATTGTTTCATAGAAAAACTAAACGGGTAATAATAAAGGAACACCACTCATCGTCGCTAGCCACAGCCCGGCTCCGATGATAAGAATCGCTACTAGTTTCTGCACCCAATCCCAAAAAAATAAACGCTCCCCGAAAATATGATGGAAGCGAAAAGAAAGACCCAACGTCATCACCAAAATAAACACGTACTGCATCCCCGAAAGGGCCTGCACAAAGGCGACAGAACCCAGGGAAAGGGCGTAGGTCACCAAAAAACTCGCTATGCCAGCACTCGACTTGTTGAGTAGAAAGAGCACACTGGTACCTAGTGCCCGTTTCTTCTTCTTAGGATTCTTGGCAGAGACTCTGAACTGAGCAACAATATCATTACGGTAGAGCGGTATGCAAAGGAGCGACAATCCGCCCAGCACCATGCCAAAACGTGACCAGACCAGACCGCTCACGAAATTTGATTCCCCGAAACCAGCCTTGAGTAACAAAAGTGATACTCCCATAAGTACTCCGGCCACTACCACGAATCTCGAGATATGCTCTCCGCGACGCAGTGGCAGGTCGAAAGAGATAAGCAGCCCACCAGCGATAAGCAGCCCGAGAGCTAAAAGTGGCCATAGTTCCACATTGCCTTCTAACAGACCCGGTAGAAACACTGTTGAAAATGCGACCAGAGAAATGACCGCCCCCACCAGCGGAGCGACCCGCGATACCTCGTGCTGTTTCACCGCCGTGTAGAGAGCGACCAGACCATAGACAAAAAGCACTCCCGATAAAAGCAGTATTCCCGTCGTACGCCACGTAGAAAAGGAAAAACCGAAAGGAATGAACACCACCGTAAAGAGGCTGAAAAGTGAAACAAAAAAAGCATACACCGCCGGCGCCGGTATGCGATCTGAAAGCAGGTATTTATCAAAAACCGAAGAAACGGCGGCAAAGAAATACCCGAGGAGTGCCACAAGTGCCCATGTCATAGAAAAAGATAGTCAATGGCTCTTTTTCTATTATACTCGAAAATGACTCTGCCGTCCCTGTTGGTTGTGTTACCACGGTTCTTCGGCCAGCAGAAAAAAATCGCCCAAGACAAGTAATACCGCACAATTGTTCATCATTTCCTCCTTTGTGAAAAAACTACAAACTCCCCTAGAAACTATTGTTTCAAAGCAATCTTGCGATAGTACAAATCGACATCGCTGATCCATTTCCGAACGCTCTCGGGACTATGAGTCGCGCAGCTCGAGCCACACTTCCATATAATCATGTTCTTGGGCTCGCTGGTCTGCTTGATATCAACCAGCTCAGCGACTCGGTTCCCCACGGCCCGCACGGCTTCTTCGGGACTCCCGAAACAACCATGACCCATCGCCACCCCGCGGCTCCCCGCTCCTTTGAAGCCCCAATAATTGTAACAATCGGTCCCATCAGGAGCCAGCGGCACCCGCTTGCCCCAGTTACTTTCTTTCTTGGCGATGCCCACAAGGAGGGCAGCTACACTGCGATCATACTCTGCAATGGCAGACGTCATCACTTCGATCGGGTAGCCACTCGCCATTTCGCGGATCAGCGCATCCAGTTCGGCATTTTTCTTGACCGGCTGACTCACGACCGCCGCCGAACGTACCTCGAGCGTCTCTTCAGAACAGGGGGCGCTTTGCCCCGGGGTTTTCTTGGCTTTCATCAGGTCACTGAAAAAAGAGAAGTCCTTCTGCCAACGGCACAATTCCTCCTGGTAAACCACTGCGATATCCCTACCGTCTGAGACGGTTTCCGAAGATACCATGAGTTCCTTAATATCAATCTCTGGCAATGCCGGGAAGGTCACGACCACACTAAGCACAATAAAAGTAAAATGAGAAAAGCCTTTTTTGGTGAAAAAGGGATATATTTTCGAAAAGCGTTTCAGTTGTGATAGCCCTCCTTGCAAACTACCTCTCCTGACATCATCACCCATAGTGTGACCGTCCACCTATTGCCGCATGCAATCCCCTCCGGAACAGCAAAAATCTATTAAGAGCGTACTCCAGAGGATATCAAGTTTTGACTGATTCGTCAATACAAAAATTCTCTATCACTCATACAGTGGCTCTATAAAAGCAAAAAAGGTACTTACCGATTGTCCTCGTCTCGATTCGAGTCAAGGTGGGGCAACCCCCCGGAACGATCCAGCCGAAAGCGAGGCATTTCACTTACTTTTCTGTGTGCCAGCAGGCAAGATCTAACACTGCTTGTGCCAACTTTCTTCAATCTATACCTGTGGGGTACGGGCTCGACGAAGCTTATCAAACTCTACCGAAAGACGAAAAAATATAACCGCCATAGCAACGACAGAAA
>JAUYFO010000091.1 GCA_030690925.1 Candidatus Moraniibacteriota bacterium | reverse complement strand
CCTCGACTCATACGAGTGGAGACGGTACCCATAGGTATTCGCAATATATCGCTGATTTCCTCATAGGATTTTTCTTCAATATAATGAAGCGTGAGCGGTTCGGCATATAATAACGGCATTTCTCCCAAACACTTTCTTACTGCGGCGGTTATTTCTTTTTGTTCAAAATCTCTTTCTACGTTCTCGTTGCTTGGGAAATCAATGTCGTCCAAAAGTGGTGTCTCTTTTCGATATTTCTTTATACTATCCATCGCTTCATTGTGAACGATACGGTATACCCAACTGGAAAATTTTTTCTTCGTATCAAAACTATGCAGATTGATGAACGCCTTAATGAAAGATTCTTGAACCACATCGGCGGCTTTGTGTTCGTCTTTAAGCAAACTCAGGGCATAGCGTAGAAGCCTATTCTGATATCGCTCAACAATCACGGCATAAAGTTCCTGATCGTTTGACCTGATTCTTTCAACCATCGCTTCATCAGAAAGATTTTCATTATCGCTCATACACTGGCTAGTATAACAAATAGCGGCCACACATACATCACCCCGACAAGAATCGAGGTGATGTAATGGAGTGTGTGTGCGTCCTAACGGTTCATGCCTCTACCCATCCCCGCTTGCCCCATTCCTTTCCCAGAGCCACTGTGCAGCCCCAGGCCGAGCTCTTGGCGAATCTTTTGCGCTTCGGCAGTTTTGCCTTGCTCAGCTAATTCATGAGCCTCAGCAAATTTAGCAAAGTTGCCCTCATTGACAACCTGTGTCACCCTGCCTTTCCCTTGCATAAGCTTCTTCCAAGCATCGTAGTCCTTATTCTCAAACGCCTTTTCCATCGCCTCGTGGCGTTCTACCGAATAATTCGGACCTTTGACCGCGGGGTCTCCCTTGTACGCGAGGGCCGTACCGGCGGACACACCAGCAACACCCAGCAAAAGCGCCAATGCCCCTAATCCTAATGTCGTTTTCTTCATATGCGTATGTATTACTTCTAATGTATTAGTAGAGATTTCGCGACATCTCTACTTTAAATACGACCGTGGGTAGTATTTTCTTTCACACAAACTAAATAAGCGGAAAGTCTAGACTCACAATCTCTTGATATTTTTCAGAAACTTTAAAAAAATTTAGTCATCTCCGATCTAGAGAACACTAAAACTGCCAGTTGGTGGCTTTATGTTACCCATTCGAGGCTCTCGGGTCTCTCTCGATACTAAATGCTTGATGCGGAGAGAGAGGGATTCGAACCCTCGGTACGATTTCTCGTACGCTTGCTTTCCAAGCAAGTACCTTCAGCCGCTCGGCCATCTCTCCATTTGTCAACTCTCGTTGACGAAAAAACTGTTGTCCTCGGGCTGCCCGGGTTTCCATCGAAACCCGCACGATGTTCATTCGCTTACATCGTGCCCGCTCGGCCACCTTTCCGTATTGTTAGCTTACGCTAACGGAAACAATCCATTCCAAGACCAAATATCCCAGAATCAAGAGTCTATCTTACTTCCTCGATTCCGACAAGCTTGAGGCCGTCCTGCTCCTTGGTGCGGCCATGAAAGACCACCACCTGATTCCCACGAGACAGTACCCCATCCTGCTTGGCTGCCTGCATGAGGCGCGCCGTCAAGGTATTGATTTTTTCTGCTCCTTCGAACAGATAGGGAGTGACCCCCCACACCAAGGAGAGCTCCTGCCAAGTGGCACGGTTGTTGGTCGCGACCAGAATCTTGCTCTCCGGCCGGAAGTGCGACAACAGACGCGCCGTGCGGCCAGTTGCCGAAAAAAGCACAATAGCTTCGGTGCGGTAGCTCTTGGCCAACTGATACACGCTGCGGATGACCGCTGCCTGCTCACTGTGAAAGTTCAAACTGAGCGCCCGATAGAGATCATCAAACGGTGACTCTTCGGTCTTCTCGATAATCTCCGCCATCATGGCCACCGTCTCCACCGGATACTTGCCCATGGCTGATTCTTCCGAGAGCATAACGGCATCAGTATGATCGATCACGGCGTTCGAGACATCGCTTACTTCGGCTCGAGTCGGTCGTGGATTCTCTACCATCGACTTCATCATCTGGGTGGCCACAATCACTGGTTTGGCGGCTTTCAGACTCTCGGCAATAATCTGCTTCTGAAGCAACACTACTTCACTCTCCGGCATCTCGATTCCCAGGTCACCGCGCGCCACCATGACGGCGTCGGTCGCCTTGACGATCTCAGTCAGATTCTTGATTGCTTCTTTGCGCTCGATCTTGGCCACGATTTTCGGTAGGTAGGCATTCTTTCCTAACACACGGCGCATTTCCTCTCGCACGTTGTTGATATCTTCCGCTGAGCCGACAAATGACAAACCCACGAAGTCCACTCCTTCTTCCAAGACAAAATGCAGATCACGCAAATCCTTTTCCGACAAGATCGGGAGGGTAATGGCCGAATCCGGTAGAATCACGCCTTTGCGATTCTTGATCACGCCGTCATTCTTAGCCTCGGCGATGACTTCGTTTTTCCCCCGCTCCACTACCTGCAGTTCCACTGCCCCGTCTTCAATCAGGATAGCGTGGCCGATACTGACGTGGGCAATAATCCCCGCCACATCGAGAAGTACCAGAGGCATATCAGCAGTTGCTATATGGCCCACCTGAGAGACATCACTCACTCGCACGGTATCCCCACGGTGAAGCGTAATCTCGGCCTCCACGCCGGTGCGGATACGCGGCCCCTGCATATCGGCCAGAATCCCGATAGGGAGACTGAGCTCTTGGGACAATTCCCGCACCCGATTGATCACCGCTTTGTGCCAAGCATATTCTCCGTGAGAGAAATTGAGGCGCGCCACGTTCATTCCCGCCATAATCATTTGGCGCAGCATGTCTTTGGACTCCGAGGCTGGTCCGACAGTAGCCACGATTTTTGTTTGTTTCATACCAACAGCTGCTTAGCTTTTTAGATACTTAGCTTCCTAGCTACTTTATTCATTTCGAAAAAATCTCCATGCTCACAGTATATACGAAAAAGAAGTATTTGTTCAGGAGAATTGAAAGCAGCCGATACCTGTTAAGGACATCGGCTGCTTGTTGGTGGAGAGACATGGCTCTCCGGGTTGTGCTATGGCCGCACCTGAGACTGCCGCCAGCCTTCGTAGGTGTGCTCCCGGCAGGTGCGGGTTTGTTTTCCCGCCACTTCCTGGTAGTCGCACTGCGGGGCATTGCGCCTCGCTTCTTCCATCTGCCGGCGCTGTTCTTCTCGCGCCAGCTCCGTGGCTCGCCGCTGCTCCTCCTGCTGACGGGAGAACTCGTCGCGGCGCCACTGTTGGCACTCGTAGGAGCGGGCGGCGTAGCTGACTCCAAGGGCCGCCCCAGTACCAGCCTTGGCGCCGTTGCGACCGTGGAGCAGCCCCCCCACCACCATTCCTACCACCGAGTCCACCGCGATCTGGGTGGGAATGTTCTCACAGGGGTTGTACCCCTGCGCCGAAACATTCCCGAAACCAAACAACAGGGCGGTGGCGATAGAAAAAATACGAATAAACATCACTTTTCTCCTTGGGTTGTAAAGGGCTCAAATGCGAGCCCGAACTGATTACCTTGTTTCAGAGTCTTGCCAACTCTTTAACTGTTTATTATACACCCAAAAAGCATTTCTGTCAAGGGCAATATCTTAACTTATGGCTTATACAAAACACTTACTGATATAGACACCAAAAAAACGGGGCTCCAAGCCCCGTTTTTACTTAGAAGCCGGACTTCGAAGTCCGGCTTCTAAGTGGGTTAGATGTTGAGCTTTTTGACTGCGTCCTTGATCAAAGGAATCTCCCAGGCCTCACCAGACAGAGTCTTGATCAAAGCAATGATATCCACAATGACAAGCACGACATTAATCAACCAACCAAAGACTGGAATAAAAGAAAAGATCACGAAGGCAATACAGAGCACTAGTCCCTGCTTGGCATGAAACTGAGCGAAAGCACTTTCCTTCTTGGCCAAGAGTGGCACCAGGAAAAGAATACCTAAGTAGGCCAGAGCTGCCACAAACTTATTCTCCGCGATATCCGTGTCGCTGAAAATAGTCTTCGGTGCTTCTGGAGTCGGAGTGACGGGCGCTACTGGTGACACGCCCCCCGCTTCACTGCTACTCCCCATATTTTCTCCTGGTTCCATAGGATTATATTACGATTTACTCTGCTTCTAGTATATCCCCGTCTTGCAATTCCTGCCAAATCTCTTCTGGGATAGGGTTGCGCTTGGGACTAATACCCGGATAGCGCCAAGCACTGATAATAACAAGCTTCTTAGCTCCTAGCTGCATTAGCTTATTAGCTTTTGGGGTCGTCTCGCTAGCGCGAAGCTGATACATCACCCAGATTTCCTGCTTCCATACCTCCTTGCCATCCACCACCTTCGGCGACACTGGTTGCATCATGGCCCCGGTTTTTGGCGCAATGCCATTTTCACTGCGTTTGGGATGGCGAAGGATACCCTTCACTTTCTGCTCGCTCAGTCCATACTGACTCATCTTGTAGCGAGCATGCGCAGTGAACTGATACTGTCCGTTCAAAGAACCCCGTGCTTTCTTTTTTTTATTCTCTTCAAAGCGCTCTCGCGCCTTCCTCACGAATTCTTGATATGGCGATGCCATAGATTTGTTACTTCACTTCCATACCACGCAGGGCGGCGATGCGTTCCTCCATCGGCGGGTGGGTCATGAAAAACTTCATCACCTTCTTCCCCTTGAAAGGGTTGGCGATGTAGAGCGAAGCAGTGGCGCGATTGGCCGCTTCTAGAGGCTCTCGGTCACCCGCAAGCTTCTCGAGCGCCGAAGCTAACCCTTCAGGGTAACGAGTAAGAAGCGCCCCAGAAGCATCAGCCAAAAATTCTCGTTTGCGAGAGATAGCCAACTGCATAAGCATAGCAGCCAGTGGTGCTAGCAGTGACAATACAATCGCCACTACCATAAGAATAATCTGAAACTGATTTTTATTGTCATTACCCCTCCCTCCCCCAAACCAGGCCCAGTGACGAAACCAGTCTGCCAAGAGCGCTACCAATCCTACAAGAATCACCACCATAGTCGAGATGAGCGTGTCACGATTGCCAATATGGGAAAGCTCGTGAGCGGCCACGCCTTCCAGTTCTGGTTTGCTGAGCGTCTGCAAGATACCGGTGGTGAAGCAGATCACTCCGTGCTCGGGATCGCGGCCGGTAGCAAAGGCGTTGAGCGCCGTATCGTCGATAGTGTAAATCTTGGGGGTTGGGAGACCAGCCGTGATGGCGAGGTTTTCTACCAAACGATAGAGTTCCTTGTTGTCCTCGAAATTAACCGGCTTGGCCCCGCTCATCGAGAGCACGATCTTGTCACTCGACCAGTAGGAAACCATACTGGTAATGACTGAGAAGGCCACCGCAATATAAAGAATGGCGCTCGACTGCATAGCCCCAGCAAAGACATAGCCTACTCCGATGACGAACACCAAAAACACCGTCATGTAGAAAAACGACAGGCGGATATTCTTGTCTTTTTGGGTATAGAGGGTAGCCATATATATTTTGAGTAGATTCTTAGTGTACTTTTATTATACCATCTGGTCAAGAAACGAAAACAGCCTCTGTTTTAGAGGCTGTTTTAGCTGGCTCCCCCGCCTCCGCCACCGCCGCCGCCTCCTGCGCCGCCTCCACCACCCGAAGCACCACTCCCCCCAGCACTAGCAAAGGCTGAAGAAAATGAAGCACTAAACGATGAGGAGAATTGGGCAGCAGAAAATGCACTAGTAGTTCCCATCGAACCCGCATACCACTGTGGTTGTGGGATAGTCATCCCTGCAAAGGCTTTGCCCCACTCTTTTTCTACCCCAAAAATGATGGCGTAGGGCAGAAACTTCTCGAATGTCTCGGGTGTCAGATTCTGTAACCGATAGCGTTCGGCCGTCCGCAGATAAAGTTCAAATCCCAACCATTCCTCACGCAAGATTTGTCCCTCCCGATTGAGACGCGGGTTGTAGCGGACAAACAGATACGAGACGGTTATGCAAAAAATCAAAGTGGGGAAGAAAATGAAAAAACCCCCAAAGCCCTTATTGAAAAGAACAATGACAAACAGGATGAAAAAAACTACCGCGACAGGAAGGCTAGGCCCCAACCACTTCCACTTAGCAAAATCGACGGTGTAAGCGTGAGTATCTCTCGCTGTTTCTTGCAGCACTGCTCTTCCTATTTTTTGAATTTTTTGAGAAAATTTTACCGCTACTGCCCGATTACGTCTCAGCTCTTCGATAGAAAAGCGATCCCCATCCACGAAGAGTGCCTTCATAAATGCTTTTTCAAAATCCTGCAAATTGGTACTTTCTTCTGCGGTCTTTGTAATTTTTTCTAGAGAATAGCTAAGCGAAAAAGCAGCCTTCTCTTTACTGATACGAAAAATTCCAAAAACTATTACTACCAGGGCGATGAGTGCACTTAACCAAGAAAAAGCAACGACACTTATCAAGAAAAATATGAGGGTTACAAAAATTATTATTCCATACAGTATCAAGATGAAAACCTCCAGAAAAACTAGGGTCTGACTCTTCTCTTCAATAACCCGTAGATACCCGCGCACCGCTAAATCCACCACTGTCGCTGACCACGCTTTGGAGGACAATTTTTCATGGACTAGTATGTCGGCCATAGCTGGCGGTAGGTGCTGTGGTGGTTCGTACTCGGGAACAATGGTGCCCCGACCAGTACGGAAGCGTTCGGCCAGATACCAGCGAGAGAGGAGGAGAAGCGGCGTCAGGACAGTGAGTATTCCCGCCCCGATATAGCCCCAATTGCGAAACCACCAAGAACGCCAGTAAGCACCAGCATCTACCAGGCCTTTGGGCCAGCCGGGGGCAATAGTCAGCTTGGCGTACGGTGCAATATCGTTGGCATAAAAATGAAAGCCTGCAGGCGAATGTGTGGCCCCATACTGCTTGCTTGGTACACTGGTGACATAAAAAGATTCCTGAAGAATACTTGTACTCTCCACCGCGTGCGGCAAGGTAACGTCAACATCGACACTCCCAATAGGCACAGCGTAGTCCGTAAACAAGTTCCAGTACAATTCGTCATGATCTGTATAAAACCCGATAGCGCCATGAAGCGTGTACTGCAGAATCCATGTTCGGGTGGTGTCGCGAGCGTCATAGTACCATTCGATGACATACTCCCCATCCTTGTAGAAGGCCGTGTACTTGTTCCAGTTGCTTGGCTGTGTCTTATCAAGCTTCTTGGCAGAAAACTGCAGTGGCAATCCCGTAGCCGCATCGATAACCACCACGTCCGTCAGGGCATCAAATTTACTTTTCGGAATATTGCGCCAACCTTGGTGGTATTCCCCCACGAAACGGTAGGTCTGAGTTTCGGTGACATCTACCGTCGTATCAGTATTCACCTGGAGCGCGTACCGGATACTGTCATATGAATAGCTCCGTTCTGCTGTCTGTGCCTGAACTACCATCGTCTGCATGGCAAATACCCAAACAAAAAGCCCAAGTATAACTTGGACTTTCAGAGTGGTAACAAATGTCGAGCGAATCAACATCATAGCTCATTAGAACTTCACTTCGACAGGGTTCTTGGCAGCGGCCTCGTCTTCGGCCAGTTCGAAGAATTCTCGCTGGGTAAAATGAAATGACGAGGCAATGAGGTTCGATGGAAAGGTCTCAATCTTGGTATTCAGGTCACGCACGTTGCCATTGTAGAAGCGACGTGAAGCCTGAATCTTGTTTTCCGTATCGGAGAGTTCTCGCTGCAATTCGACGAAGTTCTGACTGGCCTTGAGATCAGGATAGGCCTCAGCAATCGCAAACATGGACTTGAGTGCGCTGGTTAGCATATTCTCGGCTTGCCCCTTGTTTGCCACACCAGTAGCCGACATGGCCTGGGCCCGAGCCTGGGTCACCTGCTCGAAGACGGTCTGCTCATGAGTGGCATAGCCCTTGACTGCGTTCACCAGATTGGGGATCAGGTCATAGCGCCGTTTCATCTGCACATCGATATCACTCCAGGCTTCGTCGGTCCGATTACGCAGACTGATCAGCCCATTGTAGGCCAGCACGACATAGAGTAACACGCCGCCGGCAACCACTAATAGCACCAAAGGAAGCGTCAACATAGGATTATTGCTACATTATATAGATAAACAAGCGCTACCAGAATAGTAGCAAATTGGGGGAAAATTGCAACCAGGGTGGCAGAGAATGTGCTATACTTTCGGCAGAAAGCAACCCTTTTATAAATCGCTAACGACTCTTCCTATGGAAGCTCTCCAGCCATCGCTTGTGTTCTTGATCCCGATTACGGTCGGCATCTTGACCCAAGTACTGAAGTTCGCCCTGTACAGCTACAAACACGGCTTCAATATCGAATACGCTTTCACCCACGGTCACATGCCGAGCGCTCACACCAGCTTGGTGGTGTCGCTTCTCACTAGCGTGGCCTACTACGAAGGCGTTCAATCCGGCGCCTTTGCTCTTTCAGCCGTCCTGGCCTTCATCGTTATCGATGACGCTGCTCGTATCCGTATGTATCTTGGTGACCAAGGTCGCTATCTCAACATGTTGGTAGAACAGCTTCACATTCCAAAAGAGCAATTCCCTCGCCTCAAGGAGCGTCTCGGTCACCGAGTGAGCGAGATTATCGGCGGCGCTTTCATCGGTCTCTTTCTCACTTTGTTCTTGATTGAACTGTTCTCGTAGAACACTTTACTGCGAACAAAAAGCCCCGAACGGGGCTTTTTTCCTATTTGATTTTTGCTAACTCTTCTTCAACCACCTGTCGTTCATTCCAAGGAACATGGGTAGCGCCGATGGCCATGCTCACTTCCGCCCCCTTGCCAGTGACCAGCACGATATCTCCGATCTCGGCGAGGGTCAGGGCTTTATGTATCGCCTCACGCCGATCAAAAATCCGAAAATACCCGCCCACAGCGCTTTGCGCAGTGTCGCGGGCAGGGTTTTTTTTCTTTTTTGTCACGCCCCGCTCGATATCATCGATAATCTGCTCGGGGTCTTCGTAGAAAGGATCCTCGTTGGTCAGGATGATGATATCGGCATAGGAGCTGGCGATTTCCCCCATCTGCGGGCGCTTGCCACGATCACGCTGCCCACAAGCCCCAAACACATGGATAATCTTGCTTCCCGGGATCTTGAGTGGCAATATCGAGGCATAGAGTTTCTCGAAGGCATCCGGTGTCACGGCGTAGTCGATTAGGATGTCGGCATTTATGTGGTTCGGTACCAATGCCATTCGGCCCGGCACGCCAGTCACACTTCCTAGGGCTGCCGCTGCTACCGAAAAGTCAATCTGGAGCAATCGCGCTACCCCCAGCGCCGCCAAGGCGTTCTCGATATTGAACAGTCCCGGAATGTTGAGATGAACATGAATTTCCCCTACAGTAAACTCTGTCCCCTTGAAATCAAGAGTGATGTCGGTAGCCAAGAGATGTGCCTGGGGGTCTTTGACACTGTAAGTCAGGGCCTGCTTTTTTTTCTCTCCGGTCTTGCTACTCAGATTACAGAAGTACTCTGGATCTTTCATATCGAGGTTGACCACCGCCTTGGTCGCCAAACGAAAAAGGCGGCGCTTGGCGGCTCGGTAGCGAGCCATCGTTCCATGGTAATCCAGGTGTTCACGAGTGACATTGGTCATCACCGCGATGGCATAGGGAATCCCCCACACCCGATTCTGATCAAGGGCATGCGATGAGGTCTCGATCACCACGTACTCACACCCTTCCGCCACGGCGTCCCGCAAAAATTTCTGCAATTTCCACGACGACAGAGTGGTAAATTTCGAGTCATTCACCCACGCCCGTTCCCCGATCTGGAAGTTGATAGTCGAGGCCATGGCCACCTTTTTCCCTGCCTGCATGAGAATGCGCGCGATGAACTGGGAAGTAGTAGTCTTGCCATTCGTTCCCGTCACCCCAATCACGATGAGTTTACGCCCCGGAAAACCATAGCAAAGATTGGCTGCTATTGCATGAGCCAGATGATAGATGTTTTTCATTCCCTGCGGAACGATTTTCGAAATAAAACGTCTAATGAGAATTTTTTCTTGAGAGCAACAAACGATGCCCTGAACTTTCTCAGCATATCATATACAGCATACGCTTTGGCATCGAGAATAATATCATACGAGCCAGGAAAAACGGTTGGGGTGGTCTGCAGCGAAAAACCCGTTTTAAACTTCGTGATTCCCTGCCAAGAGCGGCCTGATGACACGTCCGTTTTGATGCCGCCGAAATCATACAATTGATACCCTTCTTTTTTGGCGGCTTTGATCTGTTCCCACTGGAGAAGATACGGCGCCATGATATCTCGGTGCTCATCGGCCGTACCGCCATGAAGGTATGTCACGGTGTCACCATAAAAAATAACGATGTTGGCAGCAATAACTTTCCCTTCGTATTCAGCCACAAACAACCGACACATCTCTTGGGGCAACACTTGAAAAAATTTCTCATAGTACGATCGTGGATGCGACGTAATACCCTTGCGCCCAGATGTGACCGTGATGAGATCGAAAAATGCTGCACTATATTTTTTCTCTCTTGTCTCAAAAACTTTCACACCATGCTTTTCAGCCAGACGAATATTGTAACGAGTTTTGGACTTCATCACTTGCAAAAGCTCCTCTTCTGTCTTGGTGATATCGATCCTGAAGATCTCTCGCGGCTGCATGTCGTGCGGCGCCTTCATGACTTTGCGCGAGGTCATCTTTTTTATTTTTTCCAACGCTGCTTCTGTCCCTGGTTCAATCCGCATCCACTTCATATTTTTCTCCTGTGCCTTTTCGATGAGTTTAGAAATTAGAAATTGGTAATGAGAAATTTTACCTACTGGTCCTCGCGGTACATACAGATACTTCCCAACCAGTGGAAGCGCGTGCACAATACCATTGGCCGAAAAATCCTCCCCAGCAAAAGGGACGGTCTCTTTTCCAGCAGCCTCCTGAAAACGGAGCCACTCGGCTGATTGCAAAAATTCGATGCTCATTTTGAATACTACTCTATTAGAAAGGTCCTTCGGCACCGCTCAAGATGACTCTGATATAGGATCACTTCTTGCCCAAATTCTTGAGGGCGGCCCGAATACGAGCGCTAACATCTTTCACTTCCGGCCCTACCAATTTCAGTGCTTCACGCGCTTCAGTGATGGAGTAGCCCAAAGAGGCCAAGGCCTCGATAGCGTCTTGGCCCGAAGCCGCATCACCATCTTCGTCTCCAGCCACCGCATGGACTTTATTTTGGAGTTCCACAATCAATTTCTCGGCTGTCTTCTTGCCCACGCCTGCTACCCGAGTCAGCATACTGGGGTCCTTGTTCACGATAGCCAAGCGAATGGTCTTCAGATCAGCCACCGACAGAATCGACAGCCCCATCTTGGGACCGATACCTGACACGGAAATGAGCAGCTCAAACATGCGGAGCTCTTCTTCGTCGAGAAATCCAAACAAATTGAACTGATCCTCCCTGACATGGGTGTGGATATGGAGTAGGACTTGGTCTTTTCCGGCCAATTTCCCTAGAGTATAGGACGAAACGGCCACCAAATAGCCTACGCCGCCCACCATGAGAATGACGGCGTTACCTCGAATACCAGCAATTTTTCCTTCCAGTCGCGCAATCATATTGAACCAAAATCAATTACTACTTTCCTGCATGTAGTCTATCACGATGGTAATAATCTTCTGTATCACCTCATTACAAGACTTAAAGGAGATTTTTTCAATAACATCAACTCCATATTTCCTCATCAAGTCACTGATGAGAGCGTGCACAAAAGACTGCGTTGCAGAGTTAATTCCTTGAAAATCCAACACCACCTTCTCTCCTCTCTCTATGGCAGGTATAAGTATGTTCAATCGAATATCTCTCGCTATATCCTTATTCTCAGCAAAAGAACCTGTTTTGTTTTTCAACTTTACGGTAATCATATGAATTTTGGTTTCCTATATTTTTCTCTTTTTCGTTCTCGTACCGTTTTTGAGTATACTTCACGAATAAGATCCAAGAGGTCTGAAAACTCTTGCGTGTCGTTGAGTGATATATCTACACCTACAACCGTCCCCTGCCATACCGGAAGACTCTCTTCGGACGAATGTTTATCTTTGAATGGGTCCGCAAACAACTTCTTCGACTTTCCGATTGGCTCTTTCAGAAGTTTGTATAAAGCATCACCACTATAGATCACGAAAAACTCTCTGCTTACTTTTGCGATTGACTTAATAAAGAATAGTCCGGCGCCGGCATTTGATTCGGTCCCACCTTCACGACTTGTTGTACCAGTTATTCCTGGCGTTAAGGCCAGCTGAATAGCCGCTAGGTTGCTTTTTGCGAAGTGGTGTCTGTTAATAGTGCTCTTTATGCCCACGCCGGTGTCAGAGATACCTATTCTTATCGTATTGTTTTTTGAATAATACTGAGCAGCCACAATAGCCCCTACTGGTGAGTCAGCATGTTCGATAACATTTCTCACAAGCTCACTGATGACATATCGCAGCGCGTCCGTCTGGAGTGGGTTGAGATGAAGAAGTGGCACAATTTCAGTAATAAATCCGGAGAGCTCTTGCGAATTCCTAATTTGGGTCAGCGGAATAAATCTTCCGGCTGACTCATGCTCGATGATCTTGATTCCTGAATCAATACCAAGAAATTTAAAAAGTCCCATTCTCTCCAGATAATGCGCAGATCTGGCAGTAAGTTTTTCAAAGAAAACTTGTTCAGCTTTCAGTGGTAGTCCTAGAGCTGCAACCATGACTAAAACAACTGGGTGAACTGCTATCCATTTCTCGTTGGCACCTATTTCCAATTTTTCACCACTCTTAGGAACAAACCCCCGTAAAAATGGGTTTATATTCCCTAAAAAAGCACTGTTTGGTATAAATATCTTCATGTCTCCATATTACCGGGATTCCCGGTAAATGTCAAGTTCACCGGGAATCCCGGTAAATACTAGCAAGCTATTCTTGGCTAGTACAGGCTATTGCCAAAACACTTTAGGTATGCTATAAATGAAGGGTTCCAATTCTTCGCTAATAAGCTCGAATATGCCAATCAAGAAAGCTGCCAAGAAGTACATGCGCGTGACCGCCAAAAACACCCTCCGCAACAAAGTGGTCAACGGTGTGGTAAAGAGCGCTATCAAGAAAACCCGTGAGGCTGTCACGGCCGGAAAAAATGATGTTGCCCAGGAAGAGTTAAAAAAGGCTATCAAAGCTCTCGACAAAGCTGCTCAGAAAAAGATTATCAAGAAAAACACCGCCGCCCGCAAAAAATCCCGTTTGAATGCTCTCGTCAAGAAAGCTAGCGAAAAGAAGTAGGCTTGCCGGAGAGAAAGAGTCCCTCGACTCTTTTTTTGTTGGTAAAAAAATGCTCCTCGTACAGATTTGTAGAGGAGGCGAGCTGACTGATATCTGCTGTGGTAAACAAACCGAGTAATGCTCAACGGATACCCACTGCACGTCTCCTTGGTTTGGGAACGTGCGGTACCTCGAGGACTGGTAGCTTTGTTTCCAAAAAGTACAGTATACCCCCAATCCATACCATCGGCACTCCGTATTTCCGTTCGGCTTTTTTTCGGAGACATTTTCTCCGGGGCATATCCCCAACATCAGATCTTCTTGACACGATGTCCTCCTATCATCACCACCGGAAGCCGTGGCCGCTGTTACGAAAGAACTGTTGAGGGTTATATTATCTGATTTGTAGTAGAGAGTCAATAGCAATGGCGTCCCATTAAAACTTCCACACAAGAAGATCGAGTGACACTTCAGGGTCAGCTTTTCCCTGCTTGAGCGCCGTATCAATGTCACTTAACAACGCCAGGCTCTTTTTGAGACGAGGAGGTGGGGGCCTATCTTTCAGAGCTAAGAAAAATATCTTGATTTCTAGGATTATTCCCTTCCACCCTGTCCACCATAAATTTGACAGCCTCATTCATATTGGCGGTCTGTAATTTTATGTTTGGATATTTATTGTGAAACACCCGGAATATCTCATCGACAAAAGCTTGGCCTACTACCGGTACCTTGTCAAGGTCGAAAACGATCACACGAAATTTTTCCAAGCCAGATAAAACTCGCCGCGCTTGCGATCGAGAAATGTGGACTCCTTCCAGGGTATAAAGCTTAATCTTTATTTCGGTTTTATCGAAACCGTAATTACTTTCCTCATCTACATTGGCATAGCGCTCAAACACATCATTGAGATGCGCTTTTGAATCAGTAGTAATCTTGAAGGTAACTTTTGTTCCTCTTTTCTGCTTTCCCCTTCCCTTCACTTCCTGAAGAAAGATGTCTGGGATTTTATTATTGGCAATAAGCCGATATCCGTAGCTTTCAAGAATAAATTCGTCTCCGACTTTCGAAGTAAAGAAGATGCCCTCACCAGAATGTGATTTTGGCATCGTTGTCGTTTTTCCTTTGAGTAAGTCTTGAATAGCTTCAAGTTCGGACCGCAGTTT
>JAUYFO010000003.1 GCA_030690925.1 Candidatus Moraniibacteriota bacterium | reverse complement strand
CCAAGATCACTGGCTTGGCCTTGCGCATGGCTTCCTTGAACGCCAGCGACCCGGCAATCTTGAAGGCAGCTTCGGAAGAGTCCACATCATGGTACGACCCATCGTAGACCGTCGCTTTGATATCGACCACTGGATACCCAGCCAGCACACCGGTCTGGGTGGCTTCTTCGATACCCTTGTTGATTGGTTTGATAAATTCCTGAGGAATGACTCCGCCCTTGATCTCGTCGAAAAATTCGTAGCCCTTGCCCACTTCATTGGGCTCCAAGCGGATCCAGCAGTGACCATACTGGCCACGACCACCCGACTGACGAATGTACTTGCCTTCGGCTTCGGCCATGATGCGGATGGTTTCCCGATACGCCACCTGTGGGCGACCGACGTTTACTTCCACTTTGAATTCACGGCGCATACGATCGACCAGAATGTCGAGGTGCAGTTCCCCCATACCAGACATAATCGTCTGGCCAGTCTCTTCATCGGTGTGGACTCGGAAGGTGGGGTCTTCTTCGAGCAGTTTTTTCAAAGCCATACCCATCTTCTCCTGGTCAGCCTTGGTCTTGGGTTCCACGGAAATATCAATGACCGGTTCGGGGAAGGTAATGGATTCCAGAATGACTGGGTGTTCGATATCACACAAAGTATTGCCGGTAGTAGTTACCTTCATCCCGACCAAAGCACCAATGTCGCCAGCTGTCAGCTCGTCAATTTCTTCCCGGTGATTGGCATGCATACGGAGGATACGACCGATACGTTCCTTTTCACCCTTAGTTGAGTTGAGTACGTACGATCCCGCTTTCACGGTACCGGAATAAACACGGAAAAAAGTCAGCTGCCCGACAAAGGGGTCGGTAGCAATCTTGAAAGCCAAAGCAGCAAAATGTTCATCATTACGAGTTTCACGGATGACTTCCTGGTCAGTGTCAGGATCAATACCTTTGACAGGAGGAATATCCATCGGTGATGGCAAGTAGTCCACCACGGCATCGAGCACCAGCTGTACCCCCTTGTTACGCAGTGCCGTCCCGGTCATCACTGGATGGAGACGCACCTCGATAGTTGCCTTACGCAAAGCGGCCTTGAGTTCTGGGACAGAAATTTCTTCGCCACCGATAAACTTCTCGGTCAGGGTGTCATCGGTCTCGGCAATCTTTTCTACCATTTTCTCGCGCCATTCTTTGGCCTTGCCCTCATACTCGGCAGGGATCTCCCCTTCAATCACTTTCTCGCCCATTTCACCATCGAAGGTAAAGGCCTTCATGGTCATGAGGTCAATCAAACCATAGAAATCACCACGCAGCCCCATCGGATACTGAATGGCAACGGCGTGTGGAGTGAGACGGTTCCAAATAGAAGACAGAGCCTCTTCGAAAATGGCTCCCTCTTTGTCGATCTTGTTGATAAAGCACATACGGGGCACCTCGTACTTCTCGGCCTGACGCCACACGGTTTCGGACTGGGGCTCTACCCCTTCCTTGCCATCGAACACCACCACACCGCCATCGAGCACACGGAGAGATCGCTCTACCTCTACGGTAAAGTCCACGTGGCCCGGGGTGTCGATGATATTGATATGATGATCCTTCCAGTAGCAAGTGGTGGCGGCAGAAGTGATAGTGATACCCCGCTCCTGTTCCTGCTCCATCCAGTCCATGGTAGCTGTCCCCTCGTGCACCTCACCAATCTTGTGAGTGATACCGGTATAAAACAAAATACGCTCAGTGGTCGTAGTCTTGCCAGCGTCAATGTGAGCAATGATACCGATATTGCGATACTTTTCAAGAGAAGTCTTGCGCACCATAATGAAAACTGATACTTGTAAATTGAAAATTGTTTTCCCTAGGCGAAGTGGGCGAAAGCCTTGTTGGCTTCGGCCATACGGTGGGTTTCGTCACGCTTCTTCATAGCCGACCCAGCCTTGTTGGAAGCATCCAGGAGTTCATCGGCCAGTTTTTCGGCCATAGCCTTACCCTTCTTGTTGCGACAAGCATCGCGAATCCAACGCATAGCCAGCACCTGACGACGTTCACTCGACACCGGTACCGGTACCTGATAGTTGGCTCCTCCCACGCGCCGGCTCTTCAACTGGAGCAGTGGAGAAACGTTCTTGATGGCTTGTTCGAAAGTGTTGAGACCACCCTTTTTGGTGCGCTCATGAATGACATCAAAGGCATCGTAGATAATTCTCTCGGCGATGCTTTTCTTACCATTCCACATAATCATCCCAACGAAATGACCCACCAAAGGATTACCATACAAGGTATCTGGTTTCCATTCGCGATTGAATTGTCGTTTTCTTCGTGGCATATACTGTAAAAATTTCCAATTACTAATTTCTAATTTCTAAAAAATTCATAACGGGCTAGGCTTTCTTCTTATCTTTCTTGGCACCATACTTACTGCGGCTCTGCTTGCGAGCCACACCAGCAGCGTCGAAAATACCACGGACGATATGGTAGCGCACCCCTGGCAAGTCCTTCACCCGTCCGCCACGGATCATGACGATCGAGTGTTCCTGCAGGTTGTGTCCTTCACCGGGGATATAGGCTGTAACTTCCATACCGTTGGTCAGGCGAACACGAGCAATTTTCCGGAGAGCAGAGTTTGGTTTCTTGGGAGTGGTAGTCGAAACTTTGATACACACCCCGCGCTTGAAAGGACTGTTATGAAAGGTATTGCGGTTCTTGACCGAGTTGATCGAATAGGTCATGGCTGGAGACTTCGACTTCTTGGTCGAGGTCGTTCGGGGGCGCTTGATAAGTTGGTTGATCGTGGCCACAGGAGTACAGTCTTGAATCTAGTCCACCGGCTGGCGGATACATCTAGAAATGGGAAATTATTTCGAAAAAAAGCAGAAAAGACACTTTCTTTTCCGTAGTGCCTATACTACCCTAAAGTTCGCTTTGATGTCAAGGCATGCCCCTTCCCCTTCCCTACAAGGTAAAGCGCAGGAAGATGCCGAGGACAAAATTGATGAAGATACTAATGGGAGTAGAAAAAAAGAAGATAACAAAAATGAGGAGAAAGAGCCCATACTGTTCCAAAAGGAGAATGGTCCGTTCCTGAAGCGGCAGTAAGGTATAGAGCAGCTTGGAACCATCAAGCGGTGGAACTGGAAGCAGATTGAAGCAACCCAAAACTACGTTCCAAAAAATAACCAGGAGGAGTAGGCCGAAGAGAATCCCCGAGAGCGAACCCGAGATGGCATCTGCCAAGAAACCAAAACGCTCGAGAAAGTCACCGCGCCCACCGATCACCCCAATGAAACGCGACATGATATCTTGTTTGACCAAGAGCGTCAGTGGCAAAAGCCAAGCGATGAGAGCTGCCATGAAAGCGAGGAGGAAGTTCGACAACGGCCCAGCCAAAGCCACCATGGTCGGCCCCCACTTCTGGTTGCGCAGGTTGTAGGGGTTGTATGGCACGGGCTTGGCCCAGCCGAAAGCAAAGCCCGTAGTAACAAACAAGAGCACCGGCAAAATCACCGAACCAAAAGGGTCGATGTGCTTCATGGGATTGAGATTGAGCCGGCCGGCGTATTTGGCCGTCAGGTCGCCCAGCCACAGCGCCACCACCCCATGTGATACCTCGTGGATGATGACCGAGTAAACCAAGGTGAGGAGATAAAACCCCACCAACACTATTTCATTTCCCATAGCTTCAATAAATCAAATCAACATACTCAGTAGGGACTTGTTTTTCTTTTTCTTTCTCCGGGTGCCGTCGGTAACATTTCTGATGAATGTGTCGGTAACAGTCGAGCGTAGGCAGGACGGTCTCGACTCGGCAGCTCCCTGTTCGGCAGAATGAGTCAGAAATGTTCGATGGCCACGCAAGGGAAATGAAAAAGGAAAATAAGTTCTTACTACCCCTATTCCTGTCTCTTGCCAAAGTGATAGAGGTATGATACTCTCATTTCTGTAACTGTTCAAGAAATTTTATGGCCCGAACCTGTGAACTGACTGGACGCGGCACCAAAACCGGTAACAAAATTAGTCACTCCAAGCGCCACACCCGCCGCACTTTCAAGGTGAACGTGCAGACCAAGCGGATTGGCGGCATGAAACTAGCCCTGTCAACCAAAGCCATCCGCACCTTAGCCAAAATTGCCTAAAGCATCTCTGGCAGGCGAAAACCTCTCCATCAACTGACGGGGAGTTTTTTGTTTACAAGAATATAATAAATAGAAAAGAAAAAAGTCCGCGGAGCGATGACAGCGGCCTTGTTGCGAAGCTAACGTGCATTCGTCTATCAGGCTACCCGAACAGCATGTGGCTCTGTCAAGATTGGTTGCTCCCGTAGCGTATGGAGCTGGACTCTCCGTACCAAGCTTGCCCACATAGCATCCTTGGAATGGGAACTGAAACAGGCGGGCACCAGTTTCAGTCGACGCTTATGCTTCACGTGCACCGTGGGTTCGCCAATCTGCTCCAGTGTCTCTCCGAAAAGCGACCGCAATGTGCGAAACAGTGGCGCTCGCACATCCAGATAAACAGTATCGTATCGCCCTTCTTCAAAGGCGTACGTGAGCAGCTTGGCATAGAGCGAACACAGGTAGATGGAACTTTCCTGGCTACCCCTTACCGTTGAGCAAACGAGTAGCCGCGAGAGTTCACAATGTCGCCCCGAAGTAATCGACTGAGGAGGAAGAGTGATTTGAGTCAGTCCACCATCGATCAAGCGACAACCGGCCAGCACTTGCTTATCCGATGCCAGGATCAAGAGGTAGGTCGCATACTGGTCATACTTGTCCTGCTCAATCCCGGAAGGATTCGGTGGCTCGAGACCGCAACGCTCAGCGAGCTCTATGTGGCGGAGCTTTTCAAACCCCCACCGTAAATCGGAATCCCCTCCTGGCTCGACGACACAGACTGGAACCGTAGATCCGGCCAGAATATTCCGCATATACTGCATGGTATTTTTTCCCTGAAAAATGGGTGCCCCCTTTTATAATAAAAGAACTCTCTTCTGGAGTCTCCAGAAGTACTTTATTATACTCTTATCTCGAGAAAATGGGAATCTGCGTAGGTCAAACCCTTTGATCAACCATGGCCTCTCTTTTCTTTTATCAGAAACTTTGCTATCCTCAACCTTGCTTTCGGAAAAATATTGCGGGCTGTAGTATATCGGCAGTACGCGTGCATGGGGTGCACGTAGGCCGGGTTCGATTCCCGGCAGCCCGACACTTAAAGTAGGGCAAAAGAAAAAAGAGCAGCCCTTGGGTTGCTCTTGATGGTTGATGCTGGCGTTGCCAGCGCTTCAGTCTGTTGGTTGCGCTGCCTTCTTAGAGGCAGTCTTCTTTTTGGGGGGCTGACGCCGACCATCAGACCAGATGAGGTCATGCTCCGCCAAATGAGCGGCGCTATCCACGATGTTCGGATTTGTCAAGGCACTTCCGACCAAACATCGCTTGTCCACCACCTCCAGATTGGCCACCTGTTGCGGCGTTAGCTGCGGCGAGGCCATCTTGGCAGGGCTCTGTTCGTTTTTCACTTCTTTCTCCTTTTCTTTCTCCTTGTTGTGAGTTCAATCACCCCATTTTGCTGCGCCACTGGCAATTTGGATTTGCCTCAATCTCAAGATTTCATTCCCCCAGGTCTTTTGATCCCTGAAGATCTTTCGCACCTCAGGCGGCGGCTGACACTCTCCTGATAACACAACCCGGCAGCACTTTGCTCCGGTCATGTCTTTTGTGCAGTCTATCTCCCGGGCGTACGCGCACGCCGGGTACTTCACCGCTGTCCCACGTCGTACCACACGCGGAACAGGCTTATCCTCAGACAGCTTTGCCAGCGGTAGCCGGAAACCAACGGTAGGGACGGGTGAGCTGCCAATTGCACCGCTTTGATAGGCACGTAGGATTACGTCCCTCATGGATTCTACCATTTTCTTCTCCTTCTTTTTTTCCAATTTTTTAAAAAAACCTACCAAGAATGCGGACCCGCATACTTTTTTACCCGTTATACCAAGAGTTTGTTGTCTCGATACCCTGACATCATACCCCCTTTTTGCTGTTTTGTCAACCATCGACCCGGTGCATAAAAAAGACCTCTGTGAGGCCTTTTCTTGATATTCAGGTTGATAGTTTGGTTCGTTATTCCAAGATACCGTCGAGATTGACGTCATATAAGACTTGTTCCTGCACCAAGCGGTACGAAACAATGTCAGCGGGAACGAACCAAATAGGAATCTCTCGTTCGGCTTCTTCGGAACTGTCGGAACAGTGAATCAGATTACGTACCGCACGATTATCCAAGCTCGAGAGAGCATAGGAGTCAACAGTGAAATCACCACGAATAGTACCTACATCAGAGGTGGTCGGCTCGGTTCCTCCCACTAATTTCTTGACGATAGCGACGGACTGATTGCCTTCGATCACCATAGCCAAGACCGGACCAGAGGTGAAGAAATCCACGTTCGACTGGATGATGTCCTTGCCATACTCGAGGGCTTCCTTTTCAATCGGCAGACCATGAGTGGTACGATCCTCGACAATACGGGCCCCTTTTTTCAGAAACCACTCTTCATCTTTGTTGTAATGCGTCCAGCACTGATCAGCTTTGGGCAAGAGGAACTTGACCGCCACAAACTTCAGCCCCGTACGCTCGATACGGCTCAAAATCTCGCCTACCAAGGACCGCTGAACACCATCAGGCTTCACCATCACGAGGGTACGTTCTTTCTTGGGGTGTGCGTGCATAGAGATAGCTACAATAAGAAACTTATTTACACGGTATTTACTATGTCACAGAAGAAAGAAAAAAGCAACACCCTTTCTGTATCGGTGACAGTATACCCGCTCGTGCCATTTCTGGCAAGATGCCGGAGATTATGTGTCGATTATGGCGAAAAAAGGCACTGCTCTCGGGTAGCCAGACACTGATAGCGTACATCACCCTTCTGGTCGGTACGATGGATGGTGATGCTCATTTTTTGCAATCGTTCCAGCACTCCTGGGTCAGGATGGCCATAACTGTTCTTGCCCACAGAAATAACAGCCTCTTTGGGGTGAATCTTCCGCAAAAACTGCTCGCTACTCGAGTGCTTGGAGCCGTGATGAGCCACCTTGAGAACCGTGACCGGCTGTTCATCCGATAGAAATGTTTCTTCACGTGGTAAATCACCCGTCAACAAAAAGCTTGTCTCGCCGTAGGTAAAGCGAGTAATAATACTCCCCTCGTTGGTGTCAAGGTTGTTTGTCTCTTTGGCGAGTGGTGCAAACGGATACTCTACCACCAATTCCCCGCCCTGCGGAAAAATCACCTTGGTCCCCCGAAAAGCCCGGGCCGGGTCACGCTTGCTATACCGCACCATCGCCTCCTGAAAAGCGCGCGATGTTTCGGTATCGCTCTCTGCCCCAGTTGTCAACACCTGATCCACTTGGTATGTCCGTAACACTCCAACCAAACCACCAATATGGTCGGCATCGGGATGCGTGACGATAATGATATCGATTGTTCGATCCCAGAAAGGAATATGACGCCCCAGCCGCGCCAACAGTTCTTTGCTGGTGCGCCCGCCATCAATCAGTACCTGGTAGTTACCCTGGGAAATGAGGATGGCATCGCCCTGACCGATATTGAGAAACACTACCTCGGTCCTCTTCCCGACCAGTGACACATGCCAAATGAGTAGCCCTCCCAAAAGGACAAGAAAAAAGAGTGTCAAAAGAATGAGTTTAGCGTTTTTCCTCATAATGCTTTAGGGGGAACTTAACCGCTAGTATCACAATACCCGAGCCCAGGAGGATATACCAGAGGAACAGATGCCCCACCCCGAAACGTTCGACTGTCACCGTGGCACCGATGGCCCCCAGCCACTCGACTGATCGCGTAATCAGTGTCAGTACCACGTAGGCCGGCCAGGCAAAGAGCAGGTGCGCTCCGGGCATAATGAAATAGAGCAGTGCCGCTCCAAAAGAAAGTGCCATAGCAAGCGGCACCAGAATAACCAAAAAGTTGCCGATAATGATGAGCGGTGAAAAGGTATGGAAAGAAAAGAGGATGATAGGCAGTACGAACAGTTCCACCGCCAGGGTCATCAGGATGATACTAAGCAGGTATCTCAGAAGAAAGTGTTGCTTAGATAGCAGGCGTTCCCCCAAGGGAGCCACCCAAAGAATACCAAGCGTGGCGAGAAACGAAAGCTGGAAGCCCAGATCGTAGCGCAAAAGAAGTGGTTCAAAGAGAAGCATCATGGCACCAGCAAACAACAGTGCGGAAAGCGGCCGAGCCAACCGGCCAGTTTGTAGCGCGACAAACACAATCCCTGCCATAGTGCCCGCCCGCGCCGCCGATGCCGGCATACCAATCATGATAATAAAGAAAACGATTCCGATCAGGGCCGTCCAAATTGCCTGCTTGCGCCAGAGACCCAGAAACAATCCCAGGTAGAGCAACATCTGTGCAATGATGGTGATATTGTACCCTGACACTGCGATCATGTGGGAAAGCCCAACTTCGGTGAAAGCCGCCTTCAAGGCCTGCGGCAGGTAATTATCACCTCCAAGCAACAGTCCCTTGGCCAGTCCCGCCTCTGGCTCATGCGCTATTTGTGACAAAATCTGTTCCAGGACATGCTTGGGGTGATACAGCCACGAACGCCACAGTCCAGCTCTGTCTTGGGGAAGTATGATAGCCTCGGTCGCCTGGAAACAAATGTAACCGATACCATCCTTGGCCAGAAACATGCGGTAGTCAAACTGGTCATTGAAGTTCTTGGGCTGCTCCAGCTGACACGAAAACGCTAATCTCGTTCCTGCTTCGAGTGGTGTTGAGAGTGGTGCCTGCCACAGCACCCGCGTCGTCGGACACGCACCACTGGCACAAGTCTCGAAACGCACCAGTACCCGCCTGAAAAAATCCCGCTCCTCCGGATCAGCCACAACCCGCACCTCCCCTTGCACGGATGAGGGGAAAATAGAAAGCGTCTCAAACATTTGACGCTCCGCCAGCGCCAGGTATACCCCGCCGAAAAAAGTGAAGAAAAAGATGACAAGAGCCAGTGCGAAGCGCTGTGGAAGCGCGATGAGGAGCGCGATGCAAAACGCACTGCCACACAACAAAAATAGCACGAGCGGCACAGCGAAGAATGATCCCCCTGCTACACCGATAATGAAAGAAAACACACCCCAGAAAAATACCTGATCTTTCTCCATACCCATCTGTTACGTAACAGCTTACGTAACTGTCATTTCAGTTTCTGGAGCGCCTTGAGAAAGCTCTGGGCACTCCCAAAAGATTTATAGACAGAAGCAAAACGAATGTAGGCCACTTCATCAACGGCTCTCAGTTTGTCCATAATCAGGCTGCCAATGGCCCGGCTCGAAATTTCTGTCACCTGCTTTTCATGGAGCGCGTACTCAATCTCTCGCAGAATCTTCTCAATTCGCTCTTCGGCAAAGGGGCGCTTTTCGAAAGCCCGGCGCAGACCTTTTTCGATTTTAGTCTTGTCGTACTCTTCCCGATGGCCATCTTTTTTAACGACGAGCAAACGAAAAATCTCCACCTCCTCATAGGTACTGAACCGTGCTGTACACTTCTCGCACTCGCGCCGACGACGAATAGCCCGGCCTTCTTGGGTCTCACGTGAGTCTACAACTCTGGTATTGAGATGGTTACAAAATGGACACACCATAAGAAATAATTTCCTCGCTTCGTTAGCCTTTAGCTTCTTAACGAAACTAAGAGACTAGAATCACTTATGCTCTTATTATACTCCCTCGTCTAAAGAGAGAAAAGAAGACCGCCAAAATTGGCGGCCACATTCACACGGTAAGACGTTGATTTTGGGGTGAGCCACTAGATGCCGGCCCAAGTATCCGACCGAAGACGTCCTGATCAAGTATAGCGAGTAGGAACGAAAGCTACAACAACACACATTACCAAAGACCAGAGCCATCCTACTTCTTCATTTTACGGCGGATAAAGGCCGGGATCTCAAGATCCTCTTCCTCTACCAATTCCTTGGATTCACTACGAGGAGCCATGCCACGCGGCTGGATCTTCTCATCGATAATCATCACTGGCGCCTCCAGCTGACGCGATGGGAAAGCAATCACTTCTTCCAAGGCAGCATCTTCTTCCTCAGCCCGCTCTTCCTCAGCAGCAATCTGGGCGGCACGCTGACGACTAGCAATACTCGGCGCACGATTGATCAATCCGATGGGGGCTTCTTTGGTCCGAGGGATATCGAAACCGGTGGCAACCACGGTAATCTGGATTTCACCCTTGCGAATCTGATCATCGGTCACCGCACCGAAGATAACCTTGGCATTGGGATCAATGTTTTCGGTTATGATGTTGGCCGCTTCATTGATCTCGAGCATAGTCAGATCGGTAGAGCCAGAAATATTGAACAACACTCCCTTGGCGCCATCAATCGAGAGTTCCAAAAGCGGACTATTGATAGCGGCCTTAGCAGCCTCAACCGCTCGGTTTTCACCGGACGCCACTCCAATACCCATGAGCGCGCTGCCACTGTCTTCCATGATGGCGCGCACATCAGCAAAATCGACATTGACGATACCTGGTTTGGTGATGAGGTCAGAAATACCCTGCACTCCCTGACGCAACACATCATCGACAATCCGGAAGGCATTGACCAGCGTGGTCTGGCGATCGATAATCGAAAGCAGTTTGTCATTGGGAATAATGATGAGTGTGTCCACTCGATCACGCAGATTTTCCAGCGCTTCTTCGGCAATGGCTCGGCGCTGTGACCCTTCGAAAGCGAAGGGTTTGGTCACGACTGCGACCGTGAGCGCTCCAAGTTCCTTGGCTGTCTCGGCAACAATCGGTGCCGCGCCAGAACCGGTACCACCACCCAGACCACAAGTAACGAACACCATATCGGCGCCCTTCAGTACTTCTTGGATTTCATCACGATTTTCTTCGGCGGCCTGACGACCGATTTCCGGATTCATTCCAGCCCCGAGACCCTTGGTCAAGTTCTTACCGATGTGAATTTTTTCTTGCGCCTTGGAATTATGCAGTGCCTGGGCATCGGTATTGATAGCCACGAACTCCACGCCTTTAATCTTGGCATCCACCATGCGGGCAACTCCATTACCACCAGAGCCGCCAACACCAACGACTTTTATTTTGGCGAATGTCTCGATATCGGGTTTGATCTCAGCCATAGATCTTCTTGGTTTAGAAAAATTGGATGTTCGTCAATGAAAGCAGTATACTGCGTTTTGCGGACCCCGCACAAGTCCTTCTCTTCACTTGAAAATTCACTCTATCATAGGAAAAGAAGAGGTGTCAACCCCGTTACAAATGAGAGAAAAACTGGCTAAAAAGAAGAAAATAACGGCCACTAGGCGCCTTCGGCTGACATATAAAAAGCAAACGTGATACTCCTTAGATTTGTAACAGGGTCAAGAAACAGAAAAAAAATGAAAAATCTTCATCTCTCTGTAAAAATGTTTGTTTTGTCCCTTATTTCAGGGAAGAAAGCGCTGCGACCAACGCTTCACCCGGTTCACCATGTGTTGTACCACTTCTGGCAAAGCACCCATAATCTTTCGACTGGAAAAAGTTTTATGTTCCCCATCGGTTGATTGTGAGAGGAGAATCAGACCGATAGCCGTAGCGAACTGTGGATTGTCCACCTGATCCAAAATTCCACCAAGCGGTTTCGGATAACCAATCTGCGCTGGTAACCGCAAAATATTTTTAGCCAGCTCCACCGCCCCGGGCAAAAGCGCTCCTCCGCCAGTCAGTACCACGCCTCCCGGAAGCAATCCTTCACGACCGATATTTTTTAACTCCGTATTGACGAAAGAAAAAATTTCTTCCAAACGCGCCTCGATAATCTCCACCACATGATGCTGCGATACCATGCCTTCTTCCTGGGAATCGATCATCCCGAGATCGATCTCATCTTTCTTACTCACCTCGCGAGCAATAGCACTGCCATACTGAAGCTTGACCGCCTCAGCCACCTCGATCGAGGTTCGCAGACCAATGGCGATATCGTTAGTAATGTGCGCCCCACCGACTGGCAGTACCCCCAAGTGCAGGAGATCACCATCTTCAAACACCGCCAGTGATGTGGTGCTGCCACCAATGTTGATAATCACGGTACCGAGCTCCTTCTGCTTGTCATGAAGCACGGCCTCAGCAGACGCCAGCGGCTCCACCACGAAGCTATCAGCATTGGTGCCAGCCTGCTCCAAACTGCGACTGATGTTTTTCAGGTGCACCGAACTACCACTCACTATCAGGGCGTTCATTTCCAAACGTACCCCATGCATCCCGAGCGGATCCTTGATATTTTTCTGATCGTCCAGACGATAGTCCTTGGGAATGACGTGGATGATTTCCCGATTGAGCGGCAAGGTCAGCCGAGCCTGAACTTCCTCGAGTACCCGCGCCATATCATCATAGGCTACTTCACCATCGGCGCGACCGACAGCGATAACCCCCAGGGCATTCTGGCAAGCAATCTCTGTTCCCGACACGCTGACCACTACCGTTTCGGCTGGATGCCCCGCCATGCGCTCCGCCTGTTCGAGCGAAGCGTTGCACGCTTTGGCCACGGCATCGACATTCACTACCGCTCCACGACGAATCCCCTCCGATGGCACGCTCCCGATACCAACCACTCGCAGTGGTTCATCTGAAGAAAGCTCTTGAGCGATAACCGAACGGATATTCGAAGAACCGATATCCAGACCGACGTAGTAATGACCTTTCGACATAGAAAAAAATCTCACAAACCAACAAAGAAACTTAAGCTTGTACCCACAGATACAGCTCCATGTCCAACATTATACCCCAAAAGACTCCCTGCAGCAAAAAAGAAAGTCTGAGTCGAGATTTTCCTCAAGTATTTCTCATCCCTGCTACAGAGAGCAATGTATTGGTACTGCTTCATGATGAGCGTATAACAGGCTCCCTCTCTCGACTGTTTGTTCAAAAGAAATGCGGAGAAAAAATAAGCACTCCGAGAAGGAGTGCCCCGAGAGATGCGACGAACACCGCCCCAGCCATCACATCTTTCACGACTCGAGCATACGGATGCACCCGCGGTTTCAGAATATCCATAATACGCTCCACCGCTGTATTTACCAGCTCAAGACTAAGCACCGCCATCATAGCAATAATGAGAAAAAAATCCTCCGTCCGAGAAAGCGGCAACCACGCCATGAGGAGCAGTACCACGCCAGCCGCCACCACCTCCACCTGAAAATTTCGCTCATTCTGCAATGTAAAAAAAATCCCTCTAGCGGCGTGTCGCAAACTTCTGGACAATCGTCTCATAGTACTCTCTATTGGTATGTACATTTTACTCGCAGGTGTTCGGTCACGGCGTCCTGTATGGCAAACATCTTGTTGCTGTGGTCGTACCCGAGGAGATGGAGCACGCCGTGGGAAAAAATATAGATCATCTCGTGCACTAGCGTAATACCATCTTCCGCTGCTGCCTGGGTGATGAAATCCTGACAGAAAAAAAGTTCTCCGAGAAAAATCTCTGGCTGCTGCTCGCTTATCAATGCACCACTATCAGTATACTCTCCAAAAGAGAGAATGTCAGTCTCAGTATCCTTGCCGCGGTAGGTCTGATTGAGTTCCCGAATTTTTTCCCCAGAAACCGCGATTGCATTGAGCGTGATCGTTTCTGCGTTCGCTGGCAACATCGGGCAACGCTTGAGCGTTTCTTCTACCACCTCCGTTAAGAAAGATTGAGAAAACGGCGTCGCTACTTCGGCAGCAAGATGAACAATAACACGCATACTATGAAAGCAGAGACTCAACGATGCGCCGGACATCGTCTCCTGAGGCGCGCCCCGCCACCTGCTTCATGGAGAGGCCCATCGCCTGGCCCATCTTGTCCTTCGTCATAAGACCAGCTTCTTGCAACGTCTCTCTGACCAAAACCTGAAGCTTCTCTTCGGGCATAGCTTCAGGTAAATATGCTGATAACAAAGCAAGCTCTTGTTCTTCTTGGAGTGCTAGGTCCTCACGATTTCCGGCCCGATACTGGGTGGCGCTATCTCGGCGCTGTTTGACCAATCGCTTAATCACTTCTTCCACTTCCGTGTCAGAAAGTTCCAAGGCAGCCCTGCGTTTCTCGATGGCCACGTTTTTCACGGCACTCTGAAGCAGGCGCAATGTATCGCGCTTGAACACTTCGCCTGCTTTCATCGCCTGTTTCAGATCATCACCCAACGTTTGATAGAGTCCCATAGAACAATCGTAGAAAATTTAGATTCTCTTTTTGATATCACGAAGGGCCTCGTCATCGAATTTGCCGAGTTTTTTGAGTCGCACGATTTCTTTACGGATCTTGACTTTGTAGAGAGCGCCAGCCCGTCGTTTATCACGGCTCTGTTCTTCCACACGAAAACGGAGCTTGCGTACTTGCCGTAAAACGCCGCTTTGTTGGACACGCCGCGAAAAGCGCCGAATGAGACTTTCAGCTGTTTCGCGCTCTTTTCTTTTTACCTGAATCATACTCAAAACCTCCTTTCCTAGTGCTTTCTCACCCATTTATAGGGGAGGAAGTGTTACACGGGGTGGATATTTTCGCTCAAACGAGCGCCTCCCAAAAGGTGAAGGTGCAGGTGGGCCACCTCTTGGCCGCCATCCTTTCCTACCCGGATAAGCAGTTTATACCCTTTCTCAGAAATTTTCAAGTCTCTCGCGATATTACGGGCCACCAGGAATATTTTTCCTACTACCAGGGCATCGGCATCATCCATGGTAGCGATACTCTCAATCGGCTTCTTGGGAATAATGAGAATATGGACTGGTGCGATAGGGTGGATATCCTTGAAAGCCAGAATATCCCCATCCTCATAGACGATGTCGGCTGGAATTTCTTTGCGGATGATTTTTTGAAATACCGTTTCAGCCATACCCGCTACACGTTGAGTATCTGATTGGTCTTCAAGATCTTTTTGGCAGCGTCGACCAGGCGTTCCTGAGTCACTGTTTCCTGGGTTCCCGACACCATGTCCTTGATGATAGCCGTACCATCGAGCGCTTCTTTCTGGCCGACGATAATGGTCACTTCCACCCCCAACCGATTAGCTACCCGCATCTGTGACTTGAGACTACCACGACCGAAGCTCTCTGCAATGAGAATACCATTTTTTTCCAAGGCCGAGAACAGCCGCAGGGTTTTCTTCTTGGCCATATCACCGAGCTGCGCCAGAAAAACCCGGGGCTTTGGCTCCTGGTAGGGCTTGACCTGGGTACGCTTCATCTCGAGTACAATCCGGTCGAGGCCGAGGGCGAAGCCGATGGCCGGCGTCGGTTCACCTCCCAAGGTTTCAATCAGACGATTGTAACGTCCACCGCCGCCGAGCGAATAGCTCTTACCCTCCTTGTCAGTAGAGCGGATTTCGAAAACGGTATCGGTGTAGTAATCCAAGCCACGCACCAAACGGGTATTGATGGTATAGGGCAACTCTAGTTCATCAAGGTATTCGAGTAGGTGTTTGAAGTGCTCGCGGGACTCCAGGTCGAGATAATCGATTGACTGTGGTGCATGGGCGGTCAGCTGAATACACTTGTCCTCTTTGCAATCGAGAATCCGCATCGGGT
>JAUYFO010000072.1 GCA_030690925.1 Candidatus Moraniibacteriota bacterium | reverse complement strand
CGCCACGGCACCACCCAAAAAGAAACCTCTCCTTCGATTGGCACGTCACGCTGGCCGTCATCATAGATGAGGAGAAGTTTGGCGGTGTACTTGCCAAAGCGCAGTTTGGAAGCATCGTTCCAGTCCCATTTGAGCTCGAAGACGGGATTCCCTTTTTCATCAAGAACTGTTTTCCCATCCTGGACTTTGGCTGTGTAGCGAGGAAATCCATCATTCCAAACAGCATCAAACACTCGACTTGATGCGGGAAGAACATTCCCCTTCTCGCTGTTCACCTCGAGGATGGCGATGTCATGGGTACTCCCTCGATCAACGAAAATGTTGCCTCGGGGGGCGATATGGACGTTGCCGGTATTTTTCAGTTTGATGCCGAACGTGGCCGGAAGAAATTCATAGAATCTCTTATCGGCAGAAAATTCCGCTACGGTCACCTCACGTTGTGCTCCAGGCACTCTCGCTTCCAGGAGTACCAGGACGGCTGTGCCGCCCACCAGTGCTGTCTGATTGGAATCAAGTGGCCTCACCTCTTCCGCTCGAGAAAAGACGAGGGCGTAGTAGTAGCTGAAAGCAGCGGTGGGAGGGATAGTAAAGGTGGCGGTCACCGTTTTCCATTCGTCAGGAGCGATCGTGAAGTTTTCTTCTGAAAAAGTCACCCAGTTAAGAAAATCATCAGTGAGTTCCCTTTCCAAGAGCTGTGGTTTGCCACTCTCTTCGTAGGCTTTGAATTTCATCAGGTCGATCTTCAGGGTTTCCGGCTGGGTGCCACCGTTCTTTACCTTGAGATCCGTGGTGATGGTTTTCCCCGGTTCGACAATCAGGCTGATGGGAAGCGGAGAGGTGACGAGACGGAGGCCAGCCTGTCCTTCGGCACGGCCCGCCACGGCGGGTAAACCTGCCTCTTGGGCGGAGACGGCTGGGATGGAGAACAGGGAACAGACAGCCATGAGCAGGAGGAGGAATAGGGAAATTCTCGGAAAAATAAGCATAAAAACAAAGGTTCAGTTTCATCCAGTATAGCGTATATTCACCCTAAAACAAAAACCCCCTTCCTGGCGGAAAGGAGCCTATCTTTTTTGGGTGAAATCGGCTCTAGAACCGGCCAGCGGCTACTACGGTCAGGGTATCAGTATAGTCAGTGGCAGCTGCCTGGACGGCGCTGATCTTCGCACGGACAATAAGCGTCAACACGTCACCAGCAGTTGTTCCATTCGATGCGGCGATTGGTTGAAAAGTGGTTGCCAGAGTACCTCCGGAAGTCGCATTGGCGCCAGCATACTCTGCTCCATAGCCGGCGGCCTGAGTAATAGTACCAGTTCCAGAAGCATTGTCGGTGGTAATATCCACATCAAGAACATACCCTTCTAGACTCGCCAGATCAGACGGGGCATCATTGACAGTGCCGGCAGTCGCGATAGTTGCTCCAGTAGAGGCAGAATTCAAAGCGGCGTTGGCACTCTTGACCCAGGCTACCCAGCCAGCGGCAGCGTTCGTAGAGATGTTGGCTGTCACCCCAGTCGCGGAGGCAGTAGTGGTAGACAGTGTACCGAGAGCAGCCGTCGAAGCACCGAGAGAGAATGTAAATGTCGCCGGTACAGTAGCGGTGACACCGATCTGATCTCCTCCAGAAGAAACAATCGAAAGGGCATACCCTGATGAATCAATGGTAGTCGGGCCGGCAAGCTGTGTTGTAATAACGCCTGTCTTATCATTTCCAGCGGTACTGTTGGTAAGCGTACTCGTCGCTGAAAAATTGAAACAGTACAATGTCCCGACGACCATATCGCCGCTCGGGAACGTGACCGCTTGAGTCGCAACCAATGAAGCGGTGCCAATACCAATCCAAGCTGTCGCGCCTGAGGGTAAGTTTGTGGTAGTGACGGTCCAGTTGGTTGCAGTTGCATTTACCGTGAAACCAGTCGGGAAGTCCACTTTGACAGTGGTTTCTATAGAAGCAGTCGCGGACTTGGCACAGACTGTTCCTCCTGTTGTAGTGGAAGCCGCTAAACGATCAAGTCGAACATAAACCTGTTGCAATCCTGCAGCTTCAGCTGGATTTGTGAAAATAAGCGGGGCAACAAGCACTATCAAAAGAAGAGCGATATTTCCTATGGAAAGCCGTTGCAGTAGTTTTTTGTGCATAACGAGAATCAATTTTTATTTTTGCCTGAAAATTGGAAAGATTTTTACTCTTTCACTCTCCATTATACACGAATACGGGCTTGGTGTCAAAAAATTTTCCATAACCTCTCCCTATTTCCGACATTACGGAATAGCTGTGATTATCCTGTTCGCCATTCTGAAGCTTGGAATCGAGACAGTTGGTATTTTGTTCAATGAAAGACTTGATGAAAGCTCGTACATAGTATACCACAAAAAATACTCTAGAAACTCGCTGCGGCGATGACGGTAAGTGTTGCGGTATAGTCGCTTGCGGCGGGAGTGACGGCGCGTGATTTCACCTTGAGAAGGAATGAGCCGCGACCAAGTTTCCAAGTCAGGCAGCTACTCCAGGTGCAGCATTTTCTTGGCAAGTGCCGGCACCGTTGCTTCGAAATAATTCTTCATCGTCTTCCAATCAGCCTGAAAAAAAATCTCTGGCATCGGATCGTCTTCGGCATCGGCAAAATATACCAGGCTCTTCAAGAAATGCGGCAAGCTGTGATGCTGTTCTCCATATTGCCGTATGGCTCCGAGAAGCGCTTCTTCGAGACTCACGCCATGCTGTGCCAACCAGTACAGATCGACGAAGTCACGCTTTTTGCCGCGCTGACTCACAGCCATTATTTTCATCGCGGCGATATCCTTCGGAAGCAAGAGGCGTACCGACTGACACTGCAGCCCATCACCTGACGGATGAAAAGACGGATAGGCGATGAAGCTCATTTTCGCTCCCTGGAACAATCCGTAGAGCGTCCCCTTCTCTCGTAGCGTCGTCATCCATTCTCCTCGCTCTGCCAGCATTTTCTCGATCCGATCGGCATCGAAATCCTGTTCACTCGTGAAAAAATCCAAATCAACGGAAACACGATGACCAACCTGAAGCGCCAGCGCCGTCCCTCCAGCCAGATACCACCCGCCTCCAGAAAAAAATTCCAGTTCTATGCAAGACAAAAATGCCCTCTGGGTAGACTGGGGCATACGATCAAGACGGAGAGCCTGCGTGGTTGTCTGTTGCATCATGTATCTATTGGAGCACGAGCGACCAGAGAGCCTTTGATTTCTTATGCAGACCGCTGCGAGAACCATTCAAAACTTCCTGAAGCAAAGCTCGGCGATAGTGCCTGAAAAGCCATCGTATTTCTTCATCATTGCCAAAATCAAGTACCCGTTCGATGATATAGCGGGCATTTTTTTCAACATCAATCTTTTTCGAATCAGTATCCCAAAAAAGGCTCTGTCGAAAGGAAATTGTAGGATTTTTATCTCCGTTCATAATGCTATTATAGCACAAAAGGTTCCTAGTTCCTAGTGTACTAGGAACTTTTTCGGATATTATGTACTCACCTTCAAAAACTCGCCGAAGCGATGACGGTGAGGGTCTCGGTATAATCTCCTGCTGGAGGGGTGACGGCGGATGATTTGGCTTTCAGAAGAAACGAGCCGCGGCCGTTGGTCGTCGGGGCGGTCGCTGTAAACATCTCGCGGATGGTCGTGTCGGTGATGCCAACATTGTTGGCAGCGAGATCGTATGCCGTAGCGATAGACAATCCTCCAGCCACGCTAAATCCCTGCGCTCCGAATCCCTCGTTCAATGCTGTCAGGTTTCCGGTGACCGCACTGATGAGGTAGCTGGCTACGGAGCTCTGGAGTCCGGCATTGCTCGCGGCGACATAGACGCGCCCTCCGCTCTCGCCGTTGGTAATGAAATTGACCCAGATTTTCGTAGGGCTATCAGTCACCGTACCTGCGAACAAGTTGCCGAAATTTATCGTGGAAACGCTATTATCCTCATCAATTGCCGACACATCGATATCGAACGTCATCTGCGGGCTGACGGTCGCCACAGTGGCGGTCGGACCGTAGCCGGTCTCGGTAAATTTGCCCTGCCAGGCCTTGACTTTCACCTTGTACGTCGTGCTGGCAGTCAGACCGATGATAAGCGTACCACTGGCACTCCCCCAGTTGGTGTACGTCTGGTAATCCTCGATGCCGAGCGTCGCCCCGACCGTGTCGTCGCTCTGGACATAGTTGGTCGTCACAAAATTGTCCGTACTGATAGCGATGGCGAATTTCGTGTCACTGGGATTGCCACCAGTATCGAGCACAATTTTCAATTTGTTGTAATAATTACTTGGATTGGTGAATGTCGGCACCGGAGGAACGTTCGCTTGATTGGTAAAGAGCAGTCCCGAACCGAGATCATAGCTTGCACCGGTCAGTTTGCCGCCGCTCTGTTCGCCGCTGATACCGTCGATGGCATAGTTCGTCGAAGTCGCGTTGCCCGCGCCACCCGAACCGAAACCGAAATCCTTGAGCTGATAGTTCGTGCTCGCCGGAAAAACAAAAAAAAGCAACATCCCCGCTCCCCGCGAAAAAAATCTTTTCAAATAAGAAAGTGAAAGAAAGGCGCTCATAAATGAAGAGGATTTTCCCTTACTTACCAAGAATGACCATCAGCGGGGTCCGGGTGGTTTCTTTGTTGGTTGGCAACGCTGGGCGCGTCTCAATTTTAGGATAGGTTTTTATCAAGGCGTCTTTCAGCGCTCCTGCCTCCTGATCAAGCCCAGTGGCAAAATATACTACTGCCCCGGTATAGTTATTAACCGTATTGCCAAATGTCGCCTTGGTATAACCGGCTTTTTTCAGGATTTCTGTCACCGCCCCAGCACTGCCCTTGGTAGCACCACCATTCAACACCTTGATATCAGTCCCTTGGGCTTTTTTCACTATCGCTTCTGTTCCTGCAGCTTTTAATGGTTGCTCCGCGACAACCGAATCCGAAGCTGCTTCTTGGGGAGGAGCTTCTTCTGGCTGGATTGGTAGAGTCGCAATAGATGGCAAAGCTGTTTGTTCTTGAGTAAAATGCCAACCACGATAGACTCCCCAACCAATCAGTGCCAAAGCGGCCAGTACCACCACAATCAAAAACCCGATCAAGAGTGTACCAAGAAGTGATTCCCGCGATGACGTGGGGGTGGCCGAGATGGTTTCTTTTTTTTCTGCTGCTTCACCTTCTGTCTCTACTGGTTCCATAGAAAGAAAAATAATCACTCAAAAAAATTCTCTGCTCCCAGTATAACATAAAGACGCCTCTTGTGAGACGTCTTTACCTTCTCAATCCCCACGATTTAGCGAATGGCTTTGGCTACAGCCGACACCACTGCTTTGTCGAAAGTGTTTGGGACGATATATTCCGTTGTCGGTTTCTTGACCAAAGCTGCCAGGTTCTTGGCCGCTTTGATGAGCATGACGTCGGTAATCTGCCGTACCTGATGGTCAAGCGCCCCCCGGAAAATCCCCGGGAAACCGAGCGAGTTATTGATTTGATTGGCAAAGTCCGATCGCCCTGTCGCTACCACCATCGCTCCGGCTCTTTTAGCGATATCCGGCATGATTTCTGGCGTCGGATTGGCCAGGGCAAAAACGATGGCGTTCTTGGCCATGCTGGCTACATGAGCAGCTGTGACGGTGTTACCTTTGGATACCCCGATAAAGACATCGGCCCCGGCCAAAGCTTCGGCCAGTCCACCAGTAATATTCTTCTTGTTCGTTTTTTTCACCAGCATCAGTTTCTCGCCTGTCAGATCAGTGCGCTTGCGGTGGAGAACACCCTTACTATCGATCATGATAATGTCTCCTACTCCGAACAGCATGAGGAGTGAAGCAATAGCTGTTCCCGCTGCGCCAGCCCCTGCAATCACGATTCGTGCTTTCTTGGGATTTTTCTTGGTCACCTTAAAGGCGTTGATTAGCCCCGCCAAAACGACTAGAGCGGTCCCGTGCTGATCATCATGGAGGACTGGGATAGAAAGTTCCGCCTGGAGGCGGCGCTCAATCTCAAAACAACGTGGTGCGGCAATGTCTTCTAGATTAATACCGCCAAACACTGGTGCAATATTTTTCACCGTTGCGATAATTTCTTCAGTATCCTGCGTGGCAAGCACAATGGGAAAAGCATCGATACCGGCTAGTGCCTTAAACAGCATGGCTTTGCCTTCCATCACTGGTAGCGCCCCCTCTGGTCCGATGTTGCCCAGTCCGAGCACAGCCGAACCATCAGAAATGACAGCCACGGTATTGCCAGCCATGGTGTACTCACCGAGCTTATCTTTATGGGTGGCCAGGTACGATGACACCGCTGCCACTCCGGGAGTATAGACCAGAGCAAGATCACTTTTATTTTTCACCAACATCTTTGGAACAATACTGACCTTCCCTCGCAACTTCTTGTGGAGCACGAGTGATACTTTGCCGATGTCTTGTTTTTTCTGTGCCATATCAGTAGGGATTACTTTTTTAAAAAGAAGCGTCTTTTTTCTTGTCGAGTTTCTCCAAGCCCAACACGCGCACCCCGTAGTACACCACCAAAGCAATGACCAGAAAATCAATGGTCACTGACAAAAAATCTCCCCACAAAATCGCTACTCCTCCGATGTTCAAACTAGCCGCCTTCAGTCCGCCAGCGGCTCCCAATACCACCCCCAAGAGCGGATTGATGATATCGGTCACCAAGGCTGTCACTACTTTGGAAATAGCACCCCCTAAGATAAACCCCACGGCCAGTCCTACTACTCCCTGCGTCCGCACAAAATCCATGAATCCTGACAACCCCATCATAGAACAATGCTTACTGTTTATAGAAGTAGTATAGCACTCGCTCTATCTAACCACGTTCATAGGCACTTCTATAGCCAAAACAAAGCTTTCTTGGTCGAAAGAAAGCGCTACGGTATCTGCCTCCCAGACACCCACGGCGTCTCTCGGGTGGAGCTTTGTATCCGCTATGGTAGCCTCGCCCTCAATGACAAAAAAGTACACACCTGTGCTTAGATCACGAGGTACATACTCAAACTTTTTCCCGGCTTCAAAACGACCCAGAGATAAACGTGCCTCCTGATAAATACCAAGTACCTCCCCACCCATTTTCTCCACCACCGGGAAAAAAGTATTCTGATAGTGTGTTGTATCGAAACGTCGCTGATCATAGCGTGGCACCACGTTTCGCCTATCAGTGAGGATCCAGATTTGAAGTAACGTTAGTGGTTCCGTTTCTGAGGCATTAAACTCGGCGTGCGCCACTCCGGTGCCGGCACTCATCACCTGCACTTCGCCAGTGGTGATAACCGCGCTATTCCCCATATTGTCTTGGTGCTTGAGAGCACCAGAAAGAGGGATAGTGATAATCTCCATGTTGTCATGAGGGTGCTCACCAAACCCAGCCCCGGGAGCGATAGCATCGTCGTTCAGTACCCGCAGCGCCCCAAAACCCATGCGCTTTGGGTCGTAGTAACTGGCAAAGCTGAAAGAGTGGCGGGTG
>JAUYFO010000063.1 GCA_030690925.1 Candidatus Moraniibacteriota bacterium | reverse complement strand
GGAAAGAAGAAAGTGGAGAAGGGTGCACTTTGGCAAAACCTTCTCCGTGATGTGCATTTTTTTCGATGAGCACAGAAACATCGGGGGCGGTTATCGCCCAAGGAGGTACATGTTCCTCCTTTCCATCTCTTCTTTGATGGCCAGAATCCCATTCCGGCCAATCCCGGGGATGTCGGCGAGATCATCCTCGCCTTTCCCCACCAGCTTCTTCAAGCTGTCGATTCCCTCCGCAAGGAGGGCGTTTTCTGCCAGCGTAGGCAGATTGAGTAGGGACAGGTTGTCCCCGTGGGCCTCCGCGGAGGCGAGAGACACGGCCCACTTGGCGCGGCCGAGTTCTGTGCGGAGCGTGCGTACACGCTCCGCTAGTTTTTTGATGTTAGGCTGGATCATATTTTCTCCTTGAAGGCACCGTGTGTCACAGAAATGATCGTTCTGTTCCGGTGGGGCGCCATAGGCCCGAGTGAATGACTCCTGACGCGACTGACACAGAAATGTCGCGTAAGAAAAAAATGACTCTATCAATCCACGAACCATTCGTGAGCTGAATAAAGGAGGCAAGATTTTGAAAATGGGACTTGCCTAGTACCCATGCTCTTTTACGAGCGGTTGGCGGCGAGACACTCCTCTTTCGAGAAATGCACGACCCCAAACTTGTCCACGTAGTACACCATACGACCTCCTGGGTTGAAAAAAGTAGAAAGTATTTTCTACAACACGGCCGCCTTCTCAAGACGAGGCCATTTTTTCACCCGGTACCATATGATTCCTAACGATGGAGCATCAGATTTCGGCTGATGTGCCCGAGGCTTACAATGGTTTTTGTCAGTTTCCCCGGAGAACCATCAACCGGAGTTTGCAATGGCCTTGATTACCTGGCGTTCCGGAGAGGTTGCTCGTCTCCATCCCGCTAGCACCATGCTGGTATTTTGTAAGAACCCTTATCAATCCATAATTCTTTTGAACTGTGAACTGAATGAGAGCCCCAAGCGTTTGCGGATGCAAAGGCTTGGGGGCGTGTTTCTGTTGCCGGGCACACGCGAGCCCCGAATCTTATTCAGGTGGACTGTTCGACACAAGTACCGTGTACCTCGCGAACTGGAAGGTCGCTTGCGCAACCTCCTCGGCGGTGTACTCGTGCCGGTCCGTCAGGCGAGGGAGCCCGCGGACCCCCATCACGATGATGGAGTCGCACTGGGCGAGCTCCACTCGGGGTGGGGAGGTTGGGATGGGCACGTCGATGCCGTACCTATCCCGCATGGCGGCGATAGTCGCCGCATGAGATGGATTGAGGCAGGGTTCAACTCCTGCCGCTACTGCCTCCCTCACATCCCCTTCTGACATAACTCGCCTCCTGACGGTTATGTTTCCGCTATTTCCCCCGTTGGCGAACATTGAGTCCGCCAGGGCAAATCCGAAAAAAACTTTAGCCATGATTGTTCCTTCACCCCATCTTTCGTTACTCGGTACGAGTCGATCAAGAGGTGTGCCTAAGTTGTAGGAGAGAGGGAGCCATGCGCTACTCCCTTTGGCCTAAAACCTAAGAATCAGAAACTGTTTGCAAAGAACTGGTTACGACACTGTCTTTTTTGATCTTTATCGTAACGGTACAGTATAGCAAGAAATATGGTTAGTGTCAACCATAAGTAACAGGTACTTTAAAACTTTGCTTTATTTAGTGATAATTTTCTATTACTATAAGTAAAAAAGTGTCAAAAAGTATTGACAAAAATAGAAGAAAAGAGTAGGATAAGAGTATGATAAACGAACAATTACGACAATTTGGCCTGTCCGAGGCCCAAGCAGAGGTCTATGCGGCACTGCTTTCTTTTGGTATCCAAAAAGCTGGTGAGATAGCAAAGAGAGTCGCTATCAAACGTGGGCTGGTATATCGAGTGCTGGAAGATTTGGAAAAGATGTCACTGGTCGTAAAACAAAATGAAGTGGGTAAACCGAGCACTTTTTCCCCCCGGCACCCGGAGATGCTTCGCACTCATATTGAGGAGCGGTTACGGAAGGCTAAGGAAGCTGAAATTCTTTTTACTGGAGCCGCTCCGATGCTCGGATCAGCCTTTAACCTGATTTCCGGCAAACCATCAATCCGAGTACTGGAAGGAATAGAAGGGTTCCGTGATCTTCACCGAGATATCTTGGCCGAGGGAAAACCAATCAAGCTTATTCGCTCTATTTATGATCGTGAGAATGAAGAGATAGCGAAGTTTATCGACAAACAAATCAAAGAACAAGTACGGCACGAGATTCATGCCCAGGTACTGACTCACGAAACGCCAAAGGCTATTGGGTTCACTCTGGCAGGGGATACTGAGCGCCTCGTGACCAGAATGATTATCACTGACCGAGAATTTCGTTCGCCGGCGCAAATCGTGATCTATGGAAACAAGGTTGGTATTACTGATTTTCAAGGTTCTTTTATTACGACTATTATTGAAAACGAAGCTATTCGAGGTACACTCGACATGATGTTTGACTCTATTTGGCGAGCTTCGGAAAAGGGACATGCCGAAATCATAAGGAAGTATCAAGAAAAAGATGGCAAAAACCAGATGTATAATCCGAACTTCAAGTAATTTTGCTTTGGATGGTCAGAAGACCTATAGTAGTGAATATGGAAAAGAAAGAAAAAACTCTGGTGCTTTTGGATGGCAATGCCTTGATACACCGGGCGTACCATGCTTTGCCGCCGCTTACGACCAAGAATGGCGAGGCGGTGCAGGCGGTGTATGGCTTTACCATGACGCTCCTTTCGGTGCTGGAGAAATTTCATCCGGAATATATCGCGGCTACGTTTGATTTGGAGGGGTCGACCTTTCGTGATGACATGTACGCCGACTACAAAGCCACGCGGGTGGCCGCGCCAGACGATCTGTATGCCCAGATCCCGCGGGTGAAAGAAGTGGTGCGCGCTTTCAATATTCCTATCTATGAAAAGGAAGGATATGAGGCCGATGACTGCGTAGGGACACTGGCGCGCCAAGCAGAACAAGAAGGAGTGTCGGTGATTATCGTGACGGGAGATAGTGATGAATTACAACTGGTGACACCGCTGGTCAAAGTATTCATGCTGCGCAAAGGGATTAAGGACATCGTGCTCTATGATGAAAAAGCCGTAGCAGAAAAATATGGTTTTCCGGCCACACTGATTCCAGACTACAAAGGTCTAGCTGGTGATAGCTCGGACAATATTCCTGGGGTGGCCGGGGTCGGTGCCAAGACGGCCACCAACCTATTGCAGCAGTTTGGGACACTCGAAAATATCTATGCCAACCTGCCTGAGGTGAAAGAATCGGTGCGCAAAAAATTGGAGGCCGATAAAGAAAAAGCCTTCCTCTCCAAAGAACTCGGCACCATTCATCTGGCGGCCCCCGTCAGGCTCAATCTGCCGGCCTGCGTCAGCAAGGATTTTGATCGAGATATAGTCACAGGGCTGTTTCAGGAGCTGGGATTTTTTAGCTTGATCAAGCGGTTAGGAGGGGGCGGGGCGATGGAAAAGAGTAACCCTTCGACTACGCTCAGGGTAAAGAAAACAAAAGAAAAAGAACTGAAGACAGTGGAGGACATCAAAGGATTTTTTGAAAAAGCGCGAGGAAAGAAAACGGCGTTATGGGCCACCAAAGAAAAAGAGTCACTCTTTGGGGAATCATTGCAATCAGTACATTTGGCTGTTTCGGGAGAAGAGAGCTACTTCGTCGTCTGGCCCGCCCGCATCTCGCAAAGAGCGGGAAGCACTTCGGGTAAAAACGAAGAAATAAGAAAACTTCTCCAAGAATTTTTGGAAGATGCCAGCAGGGAAAAAATTGTTTACGATGCTAAGGCCCTGATGCATTTGTTTCAAAAAGAAACTGTAGTGGTACGAGGAATCATCTTTGATATTCTCATCGCGGCCTATTTGCTCAATTCTGGCGGGAACGTGGAGTTCGATTATCTAGTTTTGGTAGAGTGCGGTGATGAACCACCCTTTTTCAAAGCTCCCTATCTTCTGACTTTGGCAGAACGCTACGAGGAAAAGCTCGACGAAATCAGTAAGACGCAGCAAGCTGGCAAGACGCTCCGGATGGTGTTTGCGAGTATCGAGATGCCACTCATCCCCGTCCTCTTTGCCATGGAGGAACACGGCATCCGCCTTAACACGGAAAAATTCAAAGCTCTGTCTGATGAGCTCGGTACAGAACTAGGAGTACTCGAAAAAGACATCTATACTCTAGCGGG
>JAUYFO010000057.1 GCA_030690925.1 Candidatus Moraniibacteriota bacterium | reverse complement strand
TTCATATTCGCCCCGTGAGTTTGGGGAAAGAAGAATAGTCTATGATGTTTTCTGTCCCACAATTTATCGACGTCGAAGACAAGATTGCTGGTCCACTGACCTGGCGGCAGTTGCTGTGGATGATTGCCATGGGAGCAGCACTGCTAACTATTTTTGCTGTTTTTGATACGACTCTGGCTATTCTGTTGGCTATCCCGGTAGTGATATTGTTCTGTCTCATGGCTTTTTATAAGCCAGGTGGGTTTCCTATGACTACCTTCATTGGGAATTTTTTCATGTTTCTTTTTCGTCCCAAAGTGGCGGTCTGGGAGCGTCCCGCGCTGGTAACCCGTACTTCCAAGGCTGCGCCGACAACTGAGGGTGCCCTGGTGGAAAATTCTGTAGAGAAACAGCTGAATCATGATAAACTGGTAGAGCTGGCCCGGATTATGGATAGTCAAGGGAGAGGAAGATAGGTGATGTAAGATAAGAGATGAGTGATATCGAGAGAAATAATACAGGCTACAAAAGGGTAAAAGTTAATTCGAAGTTATACCACTGGGTATGGAATTTTTGAAGCCAAAAAAACAAACAACAAGTGGCTCGAGTACTCAGAAGTACGTCGATGTAGAGGAGATGCGTGATGGCGTGATGGTGCTCAAAAGCGGTGCTCTGCGGGCAGTGTTGCTTGTGTCCTCGGTCAACTTCGATTTGAAGAGTAGCCAGGAGCAGGACGCTATCATTTTTCAGTATCAGGCCTTTCTCAACTCGCTGGATTTTCCGGTGCAGATTGTGATTCAGTCACGACGTTTCAACACCGCTCCGTACATGGAACTGCTCCGCCAAGAAGAGTCACAACAAACGAATGAGTTGTTGCGTTTTCAGATTGGAGAATACAAGAACTTTATTAAGAATCTGAGTGATGTTTCCAACATCATGTCAAAATTCTTTTATATCGTGGTGCCATTTTCTCCTGTTGAGGATCAGGAGAGTGGCCTGCTGACCAAGCTCTCCGGTATTTTCCACCCTCGGCAGTCGATTGGTCTGAAGGGGGAACGTTTCGAGACTTACAAGAACCAGTTGCTCCAGCGCGTTGATCATGTCAGTGCCGCTCTGTCGGGGGCTGGGGTGCGGGTATCACAGCTCAACACCGAAGAAATTATCGAACTGCTCTACAATAGTTACAACCCATCGTTGTTTACCACGACCGAGATGAAGCATGTGGAAAATATAGAACTCTCCTAATACTGCTCCCATGGATAAAATCGTTTTTAGAGACATTACTGGATCGATGTTGCCCGAGGTACACCCTGCGGATACTGTTCCTTCTCCAGAGACTGCCCCGGAGAACACTGTTGTGGAAAATACGGCGCTAACCCCTGTGGTACCTGTTTTTGATCCGATTGCTCCTCCTACGTCCCCAGTACCTACCCTGGCAGCTCCTGCCTCAGTGGTCATGCCGAAGGCTCCTATGTCAGGTTCGATGATGACACTTTTTGGTAAGGGTGAGGCTTCGAAAGAAGCTCAGTCGCTGTATACCAAAGGCATTGCCACTTTGCGTGATCTGATCGCACCACCAGCTATCAAGGTTGGGGTAAACAGCATGCAGATCGGGGATGTTTTGGCTCGCACCTACTTCGTGGTGGCCTATCCGCGCTATCTTTCGACGAATTGGTTTTCGCCTATTATCAATATTGATTTCAGCATGGATACGGCACTGTTCATCCACCCGATAGATACCGCGGAAATCATGAAGAACCTGCGCAAGTCGGCCACGCAGGTGCAGTCGCAGATTCATATTGAGAATGAAGACGGAAAGATTCGCGACCCGATGCTTGAAACGGCTCTAGAAGATATCGAGGGTTTGCGCGATCGCCTGCAGCAGGGCACGGAAAAATTCTTTCGCTTTGGACTCTATATGACGGTCTATGGGAGTGACGAATCTGATCTGAATGACAAGTGCCACGCCATTGAATCCATCCTCGAGGCGCAGCTGGTGTATACCAAGCCGGCGGCACTGCGCATGGATCAGGGGTTTGCTGCTACTCGGCCGCTTGGTAATGACACGCTGGATGTGGCCAACAACCTCAATACCGAGCCACTTTCGACCACCTTCCCTTTTGTATCATCCGATCTTTCCTCGAACGAGGGAGTGCTCTATGGGATCAACCGGCACAACAATAGTCTCGTGCTCTTCGACCGTTTCAAGATGGAAAATGCCAACATGGTGGTGTTTGCTAAGTCGGGTGCTGGTAAGAGCTATACCGTCAAACTCGAAGTATTACGCTCCATGATGTTCGGCGCCAGCGTCATTATCATCGACCCAGAAAACGAATACAAACACCTGTGTGAGGCGGTTGGTGGTAGTTTCCTCAAGATCTCGCTCAACTCCGATGTTCATCTCAATCCTTTCGATCTACCTAAGCAGGTGGAAGACGAAGACTCTGAGGGCGTATTTCGTAACTCTATAGCGAACCTGATCGGTCTGCTCCATCTCATGCTCGGCTCGGTGACGGCGGAAGAAGACTCGATCCTAGACCGGGCTATTCGCGAGACCTACGCCATCCGCGATATTACCGAACACAGCGACTTCTCGCAGTTTGATGCTTCGTCCTTCCCGACTATGTCGGATCTGTACTCAGTGTTACAGAATATGGAGGGGGCAGAGTCGCTCTCAGCTCGACTGGAACGCTATACAGAAGGCATTTTCGGAGGTTTCCTTGACAAGCAGACCAATATCGAAATGAACAATCAGTTGGTGGCTTTCAATATTCGTGATTTGGAGGATGAGCTGCGGCCGATCGCTATGTATATCATTCTCCAGTTCATTTGGAACGAGATCCGGGCCCATATGAAGAAGCGGGTCATCGTGGTGGATGAAGCCTGGGTGATGATGCAACATGAGGATGCCGCCGCTTTCCTCTTTGGTATCGCCAAGCGTTGTCGTAAGTACTACACTGGATTGACCACCATCACCCAGGACATCAGTGACTTTATGTCGTCGCGTTATGGCAAGCCGATTATCACCAACTCATCGCTCCAGCTCTTGCTCCGTCAGTCGCCGTCGTCAATCGATCTGGTGGCGGAAACGTTTTTCCTCACTGATCATGAGAAATTCCTCCTCCTCGAAAGCAACGTTGGAGAGG
>JAUYFO010000050.1 GCA_030690925.1 Candidatus Moraniibacteriota bacterium | reverse complement strand
ACTCTGGGTCCAGAACGAGTTTGAGTTTACCCCAGACAGCCGCCTCAATTTTTGATTCTTTAATCTTCGGCATTATACTGGGAAGATGACTTTGCCGGTTTCATCTTTGATGATGATGGCGCCGACGGGACAGGCCTGGGCGGCATTTAAAATAGTATCCTGGTCGTCCTGGTCGACGGTAGCCAGAATACCAGCCTTGCCCGCATCATCGAGGGCAAAGGTGTTGGCGGCCATGGCGGTGCAGGGAGCAGCACCGATGCAGATACTGTGATCAACTTCGACGGTCCAACCATTCTTGAGCTTAATGGGACCGGCAACCTTGGCTTCGTCTTTCCATTGCGACATACAAATATATATTTAGTTGTTATTTATTTCCTCTCTCCAAGCAACTCTCTTGTGCCGAGAGAACCCCTGCGCGGTTCTCTCTGACTCTTCCACCAAAACTTTTCGTTTTACGAAAAGACCATGCTTTTGGTTCCAGGGTCGCCCAAGAGAATTCTTGGAGAAAGGAAATACTACGCTGTTTTTTGAGAGTTGAGTGTTTTTTTCAGTGTTTCCAGTGATAGGAGCGCGCACTTGATACGGCTGGGGGAAAGTGGGACGCCGAGGAGCGTGAGGACATCTTGTGGCTCAAGAACTAGCACTTCCGTGACAGGCTTCTTCGCTACGGTTTCGGTCAAAAGCGAGGCCGCGGCCTGTGAGATAGCACAGCCAACACCGGAAAACTTCACATCCAGAATAATATCATTTTTGATGATTATGTCCATTTGCAGTTTATCCCCGCAGCTGGCATTGAGCGCCTTGGCCTGGTGGGTGGGATGTGCGATGGTGCCGTGATTGCGGGGATTCCGATAGTGGTCGAGGATGATGTCCTGGTAGATGCTACTCATAGGATGGTGCGGATTTCTTTCAGACGGGTGATGAGCAAGTCGATGTCGTGTTCGGTGTTGTAGATGGAAAAGCTCAGCCGAGTAGTGGCCGAGAGGTTGAGCGCTTCATGAAGGGGAGCAGCGCACTGCAGTCCGGCTCGGACACAGATATTGTGTTCACCCAAGAGTTGAGCTGTGTCATGAGGATGGGCACCAGTGAGGGTGAAGGAAACAATGCTACTTTGATCTTCAGGATTTTTGGCGGCAAGGATGCGGATATCATCACCGAAGGCTTTCTGTAACGCTTGGCAGGCGTAGCGGGCGAGTTTGGTCTCGTGGGCATGGATTTCTGCTACTCCGATACTTTCGATAAAAGTGATGGCAGCCCCGAGCCCGATGATGCCGGCGATGTTGGGGGTGCCGGCTTCGAAGCGGGCCGGGGCGTCTTTATAGAGGGTCTCCAGTGCGCAGGCATCGAGCACCATGCCACCCCCGAAGGCTACGGGAGAGAGTTGATTCAAAAGTGTTTGTTTTCCGAAAAGCACGCCGACCCCGGTTGGTCCGAAGAGCTTATGTCCAGAGAAAGCGATGAAGTCGGCATCCCAGGCCACGACGTCAACCGGAATATGTCCGACGGCCTGAGCGGCATCAACAATGATCACTGTCTCTTTGTTAAGACTGCGAATGATGCGAATGATTTCTGATACCGGATTGATAGTGCCCAAGACATTGGAGGTGGCACTGAAAGCCACGATTTTGGTGTGGTTGTCTACTAATTTTTTCAGTGCCTCGAGATGAAGCGTGCCAGTCTCGGTAACGGGCACAATGCGTAGCTCCGCCTTGTTTCTTTTGGCCAGTTCTTTCCAGGGGAGGAAGTTGGAGTGGTGTTCGAGTGCGGTGGTGACGATGTTATCTTCTTTGGTAATACGGGAAGCGAGCAAATCAGCGGTCAGGTTGAGCGAAGCGGTAGTGCCGGCCGTGAAAATAACTTCTTCGGGAGTGCGGGCGCCAATGAAACGAGCGACGGTGGCCCGGGATTCTTCGAAGGCTGTAGTTGTTTGTTCGGCCAAAGGATAGATACCTCGGGCAATATTGGTCGAACATTGTTCGTAGTAGGCTTGTTCGCTCGCGATGACCACAGCCGGTTTCAGTGCGGTAGCGGCAGAATCCAGATAGATCAAATCCGGATGATGGGTAAAAATTGGGAAAGCTTTTTTGATGTCAGTGATGTTCATAATAATGGGACGTTATAAAGTTTGAGATTCTTTCAGTAAGGCTAACACAGATTCGGTATCCTTTGAAGAAATGAAAGTACTCATGGTGTAAAGTGATGATTGAAAAAAGCCACCAATGAGAAGCGCTTGGGATTGTACCGGAGTTAAGCCACGCGTTTCGGTAAAGAAAATGGTCTCTGGATTAAGCGGATTGGTGGTGGCAGCATGGTGGCAGCGTACGTCATTGGTCAGAATTTCGAGGGCGGGTTTGGAAAAGGCCCGAGCGTCTTTGGAAAGAAGCAGATTACGATTTTCTTGGGAGGCATCGGAGAGAGAGGCTACCTCGGCGATGTGGATCATACCCTGATAAGAAAATTCGGCGGCATCGTGGAGGATGCTTTTGACGAGGACATGCGAAGTAGTACGGGGGGCCAAGTGTTGCTGCGAGATGGAAAGGGTGTGTTTTTCGCTACCAGTGCCAATAAAAAAAGCAAAGACCTGTGCTGTAGCTCTTGTGCCTTGGAGCTCGAAGGTGATGTCGTCGCTGCGATTGAGCAGAAAGAAAACACACTGCTCATTTTCTTTGAGCGTGTAGTGAGTTTCTGTGTCAGTTGAAATGTTTTTGAATTGCATAGCTTAGCCGACACTTCCTTTCATCTCCATGTTGATGAGACGATTGAGCTCGATGGAGTATTCGAGCGGAATCTCTTTGACTACTGGGTTAATGAAGCCGTTGACCAACAGACCTTCGGCGTCGCCGGTAGCAATCCCTCGGGAGGTCAGATAGAAGAGTTTTTCTTCCCCGATCCGTTCCACTGTGGCTTCGTGGGTGATGCTGGCACTTTCTTCCTTGGTATTCATGGTGGGGTAGGTATCGGAACGAGAGTGTGGGTCGAGGAGCAGGGCGTCACAGACTACAGAGGCCTTGGCATTCTTGGCACCGCTACCGATATGGACCAGGCCGCGGTAGGTGGTGCGGCCACCATCCTTGGCAATAGATTTGGAAACGACTCGTGAGGTGGTATTGGGTGCTAGATGGACCATCTTGGCTCCGGCATCCTGATGTTGGTCCTTTCCAGCGTAGGCGATTGAGAGGACTTCTCCGTGGGCGCCACGGCCGGCTAAGTACACGGCTGGGTACTTCATAGTGACGCCACTACCGATGTTGCAGTCAACCCATTCCATGACGGCATTTTCTTCCGCTCGGGCTCGCTTGGTCACCAGGTTATAGATATTCTTACTCCAGTTTTGGACGGTAGTGTAGCGTACGCGGGCATTTTTCTTGACGAAGATTTCTACCACAGCCGAGTGGAGCGAGGAGGAGCTGTAAATCGGTGCGGTGCAGCCTTCGATATAGTGCACGTAACTGCCTTCTTCGGCGATGATGAGA
>JAUYFO010000044.1 GCA_030690925.1 Candidatus Moraniibacteriota bacterium | reverse complement strand
ACACTATGGTGATGGTGGGGTGTTGCCAAGAACCGCTCTTTTGAGTGAGTGGAGTTCGCCATGGTTGATTTCAATCCATCTTATGAATGGTACGTGGCAGGTCCAGGCGCTTTTATTTGCAATTGCTGTGTTTTTTGCGCTCATGCTCCTCATTGGGTGGAAAACCCGACTTGCCACAGTTGTGTCATGGTTCCTGCTTGTGTCTCTTCATAACTCCAATCCACTACTGTTACAAGGAGGTGATGTTTTGCTTCGTGTAGGACTTTTTTGGGCCATGTTCTTACCCTGGGGAAAAGAGTACTCTGTCGATCGCTCTCTCTCTTTTCAAGAGGTCTCGACAGGAAAAACTGTTGTTTCTGTCTGGACTGCCGCTTTTCTCTTGCAGATCGGTTTTTTTTACTTATTTGCTAGTTTTTTTAAAGGATACGGCGAGCCTTGGCTTTCTGGTATGAGCGTATATTATGCCTTGAGCATGGATCAATTTACAACGCCTTTGGGTGAATTTCTGCGAGGCTTCCCGGTACTCCTAGCATTTCTATCTTTCTCTGTGTTGTGGCTTCAAAAGGTCTCTTTTCTCCTCTTCTTTTCTCCTTTCTTTACTCGTACAACACGCACTCTTGGCATAATACTCCTGATGTGTATGCACCTAGGACTGGCTGTGACTATGAATCTCGGCCCATTTTCGTTTGTAAGTATTTCTATCCTCACTGCTTTTCTCCATCCAGATATTTGGGATACTTTCATGAAGCAACTACGTACCACCAAACGGCTTGGTCTCAAGATTTACTACGATGCAGAGTGTGGCTTTTGTAAAAAGTCAGTTTTTTTCATTAAAACCTTCTCACTTATTCCCGAAACGTCCATACTTCTCGCTCAAAAGTATCCAGAAGTGTACACGGACATGAGGAAGCATGATTCTTGGGTTGTAGAGAATTTTGTAGGAGAGAGGTATTTTGGATTTGATGCAGCAATTTGTATTGCGGAGCACTCCCCTCTTCTTCGTTTTTTTGTCCCACTCATGAAGCTTAAATGGGTGCGCCTTCATGGTGAGAAGACGTATCGATTCGTCTCGAATCACCGGCAACGAGGCTGTGAGTTAGAAATGCCAATGATAGAACCTCGTCTTAGTTTTTTAAACAAGAAGGTGTCGGCAGTGTTGGGGGTATTCTTGATTGGCTATGTTTTTTTATGGAATCTTGCAAGTCTTCCCGACAAGCGTTTTGAGCATCTTATCCCGAGTGAGATTGCATGGGTTGGGCCTCTCCTTACCCTCAATCAGAAATGGAGTATGTTCGCTCCTATTCCATCTACAGACGACGGATGGTACATACTTGTCGGTAGACTAAAAAATGGGACAGAAATTGATATTTTTCAGAAGGGAGAGAAAGTCTCTTTTGAGAAACCATCTAATGTTTCGGCAATGTATTCAAATGAACGGTGGCGGAAGTACCATATGAATTTGTCTGATGATAGGAATGCTCGATTTCGACCCTACTATGCTTCCTATCTTTGCCGAAACTGGAATGGTACACACACTGCCGAAGAGAGGGTGGAGCACATCACTGTCGTATTTATGTTGGAACGCACAAAACCAAATTTTGCAATCTCTCTGCCGGAAAAAAAGATTCTCTATGAGCAGAACTGTGTTGTACCACTCCCAACTCAGCCAAGGACGCCAAGTGAATATTCCTGTTAATGCAAAAAAATACAAGTGCTTCAGCATGGGCCTCAATCAATACCCTACCTGCAAAACAATCTCCGAAAGGTTCAACATCCCACGGGAGAGGCTTACAATAAGCTTTCATTTGCGTTTTCATATTCTAAAAGCAGAACAAAAGACGAATTTAAAAAATCGATACCTATTTTTGCAAGCGTTGCCGCAAACAAAAACTGCCCTGATGCTTGCAGAGCCCGCGCAGTCGAAGCCCTTACTGATCTCTCCTAGTTATGGTTCAATACCTTTGCATCACCTGTTGATAGATAGTCACCCGGCTCAAAACAGAGTATACTTCGGATATGACCATGCGTATCGCTCCGGACACTCCCGAAAGAACTCACAGAAACATTGACCTACGATCAGGGAAAAGAGATGAGTGGACACAAGCAATTCACACTCTCGACTGGTATGCGAGTCTACTGCGCTCATCCGGCTAGTCCGTGGGAGCGAGGCACGAACGAGAATACGAACGGACTCATTCAGCAGTATTTTCCGAAAGGCACCGACTTCCGATCTGTCTCCGTTCAGGAGCTGAAACGAGTGCAACGATCACTCAACAGACGGCCGAGAAAAGTATTGAAATTCGCCATACCTCAGGAAGATTTTAATCAATGTGTTGCGTTAGATTCTGGGGAGTAAGAATCTATTTTGGTTACGAAACACACTAATCACCAAAAATTATGTCTCAAGTAAAAAAACTCAGACGCTTTGCGACTTATTCATTTCTCCTCATGCTGGCCACATTCGTTTCCGCCTTACTCGGAGGAAAAAAAGTGGATTATGTAAGCGGGGGGAGTTTTATTGTCCCTTCTGCCCACGCGGATGTACCATCTGCAAGCGATACAGGCTCACCGGCCGACACAAGAGATGCGGCCCCAGGAGGCCCTGGTCCTGGCAACAGTGACCCATTTGGAGGAGTCAACGGCACTGATGCCCCTGATGCAGGCAATGAGAACGGCAATGGAACGCAATACGCGTAGTATAAAAAATAGATAACATCGATGAAAAACAAAAAAATATATATTACTTTTTTTATATTAATCACGTTAGTAGTTATTTTCGTATCTATTTTTTTTGCTCAGCAGTTTATGAAAAATAAAATTGCCCGTGAAAATGCTATCCCCCACATACAGGACCTCGCAGATATCGACCCTGATTTTAACAAAAGTATCCAAATCATAGACAATAGTGGTGAACTTATTGATACCGTTCCTCTTTTACGGGCCTCGCTAGAAAAACAAAGAGGGACTAAATATGAAGTATTCCCAAAGCTCCTTCTAGCCACAAGTTTGGGGTGGGTCGCCTATCTCTTAGACGAAAATGACCCTCAAGCGAACCAATATCTCCGTGAATCTATCAGTCTCCTCAAAGAAATTGTTGCTCACCCATCTAACCCAATATACATAAACAGCAAAAAAGCTACTGCCCTCCAGGCGATGGAACGTCTATCATTTACCTATCGTGGGCCTACTATACAGGCGCTTCTTATAGAGACAGAGCCCTATAAATCATTTGATACCGACGGTACACTACGCACTTTTCAAAAAAATCTGCTTTCCTACAGTGAGTCGCTCTACCCTATTGCTGGCGTGGAAACAAGACTCGCCAGTCTCTATGCCAGGGACATGGCAGAATATGTTCAGAATGCCGCTCAGGACACTACCTTAAAACTAAAAATTGAAACCCAAAAAAATACCGTACAGAAGCTCATCACTCAGGGAGATGTTTCCATAAAAGAACTGGAGGGGTTAAAAGCCTATCCACTGTTTACAAAAGACATTCCAGAAACCCTTCTTTTTAAGGCTATTGCTGCCCAATACTATTTTGAGGCAACAGGAGAATCCCCTTTCGGTAATATAGAAACACTTTACAAAAAAGCCATTGCCTCTGCAGAAGAAATCAACCCAAAAAAGATCCCTGGCCTACACCTCTACTATTATGCTTCCTATCTCTCCACACTGAACGATCCAGCGAGATACGATGAAATAAAATCACTTCTCAAAAGAAATTACACCCAGGAAAATTATTTGGAAAGAACGGCCGGAAAGGGATTGTTCGCAACCGAAAAAAATAACATTCTCGGGGAAAAACAAAACATTATTAGGCTAGCAAAAATTGACTCTGATTTCAAAGAAATCCTCGTAAAACTCGGCTGGACAGAAGCCGACTTCAAACAGACACCTTGATACCAAAGTTTGTTCACGCATCAAAAAACTACCCATCTGGGTAGTTTTTTTGTTTGAAAAAGAAAAGACACAGCGCCTCCGTGAGGAAAACTGTGTCGTTGAGTGGTGGCATCCGCGGATGCCATGGTGGTGCCGCTAGGCGTTCGGGGTTGCCGATGCCTGGCACATCGCCGCTGTGACCAGGGCCACCTCCTGCACCAACTGGTGCCGGGCCTTGATCATGATGCAACTGCCGTTGTAGCGCCAAACCGTAGCGCCATCATTCCGATACTGTTCCTGGGCAAGACTGAGTCCCCACAGCTCCTCCGTGAGGCTCGGCCGTTGATCCCGGGGGACCACAGCCGGCTCTTGAGCGAAGACCGGGGCGATTAAAACAATCGCCAACAGGGTAACGAAAACAGCGCGAAAATAACGCATCTTACACCTCCGATTGTTGATGAACCCACCACGGCCGAAGTAGCTCGTGTTGCCTCCATTGAAGCACTTTTTCTCTCTTTTGTCAAGTCTATGCGGTTTTTTCCCTCAAACAAAGCACTTCATTGGCATAGGTCTGAAGATAGAGATCCCCTGTTTTTTCGTCGAAAAAGGTTTAATGCAAAAAACCCCGTTTCTGGGGTTTGATAAATCTTATAAGCAGAGGCTGTTTTGCTACATCCTTATCCTTTTTCTTCCAACACCTCTACACGCTGTTCCAAAGCATGCATATCAGTATAGACAGCATCAACTTGGTTCTGGGTGCGCTTATCAATCCGATTTACAGTTACTTGTAGGGCACTCATACCGACTTGCAGGTCGGCGACATCTTCTTTGAGTACTGATACATCTGTTTTTATTTCCACCAACTGCTCATCAACAGACTGAAAACCACGCGCTACCATCTGCGCCAGGGTCTCCAGAGTGACTTCGGTACTTTCTTTCATACATTCATGATATGTCGGTCTAAAAGAAGTGTCAAATCGATGATCCTTTTCATTTTTCCCTGACCTCATTTATCAAAACCTATAATATACTAGATTATGTATACTATAGAAATACAAAAATGTATGCATTTTGTCAAGTCTACACCGTTTTTTACCTCAAACAAAGCACTCCACTTACATAGGTCTGCAGGTAGAAATCTCCTGTTTCTTCGTCGAAAAAGGTTTAATGCAAAAACCCCGTTTCTGGGGTTTGATAAATCTTATAAGCAGAGGCTGTTTTGCTACATCCTTATCCTTTTTCTTCCAAGACTTCTACCCGTTGCTCCAGAGCATGCATATCAGTATAGACCGCATCCACCTGATTCTGGGTGCGCTTATCAATCCGATTTACAGTTACTTGTAGGGCACTCATACCGACTTGCAGGTCGGCGACATCTTCCTTCAGTTCACTGACATCTTCCTTCAGTTCACTGACATCTGATTTCAAGATCGACACATCTGATTTCAATATTGCTAGTTCCTTGTCGACACCATCAAAGCGTTCATCGACAGACTGAAAACCACGCGCCACCATCTGCGCCAGGGTCTCCAGAGTGACTTCAGTATCTTCTTTCATACACCTATACTATCTCCCGTCTAAAGAAGTGTCAAACTTCATCTTTTTTTATTCCTCAGGGGCTTTGGTTTCTTTCTCTCGTAAACAATAAATTTCGTTGGCATAGGTCTGCAGATAGAAATCCCCTGTTTTTTCATCGAAAACTACCGGATTGGTAATCCGTTCCACCGCCTGGAAAAACCCTGTCTGTCTACCGGTTTGTGGGTCAATCTCATACATTCGGGCATCATTGGCCCCGAAATAGACCCGATCTCGATACACCCGTGGACTGGAAAAGATGCGCGCCCGTGCTGGGAAGCTCCACAGTTTCTCCCCTGTTTTCAAATCAAGACAGTAGAGGTTTTTGTCCAAAGAGTTGACAAAAACCCTGTCCTGCCACAGACACGGCGCGCTATAGTTGGCCAATCCGATGTCGTACTTCCACAGAAGCAGTCCCGTCTTGACATCGAGCTTGTAAACAGCGCCATCGAAAGAAGAAAAAATAACGGCTTGGGATACGCTGTCATAGATAGGGGCATCTTTGATAGCTCCACCTGAACGAAATGTCCAAAGGGTGTGGCCATCATTCATGTCAAAAGCAAAGAGTGTCCCATCCTCCCCTCCGATATATACTTGCTCCTGTTCATCCACCACCAGTGGCGTGCCCCGTAGTGCCGCTTGCGTACGTACACGAAAGAGAGCTTTGCCCGTCATGACGTCGAGAGCAACCATACCGCCCTGCCTGCCCCGCATACCAAAGAGAGTTGGGACATACAGAATGTTTTTCTTCTCTGAAAGAGCGGGGGCTCCTTCGACCCAATCGGCTTCAAACGACACCCACAACCGCTTACCGGTCAAAGCTTCGACACAGTAGATATTGCCATCGTGGGCGCCAAAGTACAGTTTCCCCTGATAGAGTACCGGTGTAGAAAAAATTTGCTTATCGCGCTTACTGCCCCATGGTCCCAGACCAATCTGGTGCTGCCACACAGCCGTCCCATCAATACGGTTGATAGCCCACAGTACCCCACAGTCACTCCCCACGTACAGCCGCTCCTCGTCAAAAACAACACCCGACTTGGGCACCACCGCTTCGAGCAAGGCATCGGGAGACTTGAAATACCATTTCACTTCGAACTTCTTTTTTGGCAGTGGCTCCGTTTGCTTAGGTCTGGTCCCCAAAGCCACCGGCAAATCATCGAGTGTAAAGAAAGCCTCAATCGATACCCCCTGATCGAAATACCGCTGATACGTTTCCAAGGAGCGAAAACGCAGCACCGTGCAAAAAGCAATCGTTTGTTTCTTGGCCTCCGTCATCACTGCTAGCTGGCGATCCAACGTGTAGCCGTTATTGATCAAATCATCAACCAGGATCACCGGGTCATCGGTCAGCTTCCCCTCGATCATCTTGAGCAGCCCCGTCTTCTTCCGTGACTTGCGGATGAAAAAGCCACTGATTGGCATGCCACGCTCCCGCATCTTCATAATAATCGCCGATACCAGGGGGATAGCCGCCACTTCCATGCCCCCTACCTGAAACGGATAGCGGTCTTTGTAGCGCTCATAGAAGGCTTCAGTATAGGCATCGAGAAATCCGGGGTCAAGGCACACTCGGCGGAAGTCCATAATCCATTCGCTCGTATCGGGCACAAAGCGCTGCTCACCCTGCCTGACAAAAACTTCTTTGACGATATATGCGCGGATCTTTTCAGTAGGACTATTCATACATCCGGAAATAGTTAGAGTGTTCACTGGAAGACACTCTATCATCTTTGGGAAGAAGCGACAATCAGGAAAAAGTGCTATAATGGAAGAGCTATTTTCTTATGCCTACCCAAAAAATACATCTAAAAAAAATCTTGCAGGCACTCGGTATTTTTTTTGGGATAACCATTTTCACGGTAGCCCTTTTGTTGATTACCACCTTTCCCTACCGAAAGCCCCTGGCCGTCAGTATATGGAAGCACTTCCATAACGAAAACCTGGCCACTTTCCTCGATAGAAACAGCTCTGTCCTGGCCTTTACTATTGGTGAATACTATTTCAACCACGGCAGCTACGATATCGCCAAAGCCGAAAGCTACTATACACGAGCTATAACGCTTGATGCCCAGTATCTTGAGGCCTACTATCAGCGCGGGCGCGTGTTTTTTATCCAGGGAAAGTTTTCGCGGGCCTCCGTTGATATGCAAACCGTGCTCCGCATTGACCCAGAGTTTAAAAAAGCCCACTACATGCTCGGCCTTATCAATGGCTACAGTGGGGCCCTCGACCAGGCCATAGAAGACTTCAAAACCTTCCTGGAATGGAAGCCCTCTAGCTGGGCTGGTCACAATGACTTAGTATGGGTCTACTTCCAAAAGGGTGACTACAAAAATGCCAAAGAAGTAGCCATAAAAGGTCTCGTTTTTGCTCCCGAAAACCCCTGGCTCGAGAATGCTCTTGGTGTAGCACTGATGAATCTTGAAGATCTCGACCAGGCCAGAGAGCATTTCGAGCAAGCACTGAAGCACGCCAATCAGTTAACGCCAGAGCGGTGGGGCGCAGCCTACCCAGGCAACGACCCAACCCTCTACGCGAAGGGGTTGGATACCATGCGGGCCTCCATCCAGAAAAATCTTGATCTGCTCATAAAGAAGGGGTCTTGACAACTCATCAAAAAAATAAAGAATTGTGCTATACTAGCTATACTAAAAGTGAAATTAAAATAAATTATGCGCTTTATAGGAAAGAACGTGCTCCGACTGCTCGCATGGAAACAAAATAAACACCGGCTCTTTTTGGGGTTGTCGTTGGTTTTTCTCTTTTTTATCACAGCCGTGGGAATATCCGTGACTCCCTCTTTTCCAAATAACAGCGAAAAATTTCAAAATTCCGTGGAAGTTGGCTTCACTAGTCTCTCTCCCCGAGGAGAAGCGGGCGGTGCTATTATCCCCGCCTCTTGTGAATCTGGCCTCGGGGAGGGTGGCGCGGCTCACTTTGTCGGCGATACTTCTGGCCCTTGTAATCCGCCTACCCTGCTCCTCAGGGCCGACCCAACCGAGATTACAACCCGAGGAGGCGCGAGTCTACTCACTTGGTCAACAACCAATATTCCTAGTGGCCTGTGTTTGAAGTCTGATGGTGATAACGATCCAAATTGGAGCGTAAGCATTGGCCCCAATGCCCCATTCGAAGCCAGCAGCGGGAGTTTGTATGTTTTTCCCGCAATCACTAAAACCTTTTCCATGGAATGTTGGGTGCTTGGACATCAGTATGATCCTATCTACTCAACCGGCAAAAGAAGTGTCGTGGTGACCAGTAACGTTCCGGATGGATTCTTCACTGGAGGCACTCCCACCAACTGCAGAATTCAAAATGGCTCAACCTGCACAACCCCCGTTTCATGGAGAGCCTTCAACACGACCAATGTCTCAGTCAAAGAAAGAGATAATACGACCGGAGTTACGAGGGTCGTATCCTCTACCAACACGCCCCCCTTCAGCGACAATACTGGCTCTGGTTCGGCCGATATGACCGTTGGTAGTCACACCTTCACCCTTCACCTCAATGATAACAACACTGCCGTCGCCACAAAAACGGTAACTGCATCCCTCTCTCTGGCCGCTCTGCGTATCTGCCCCGCAGATAATCCATTTTTCATTCCTCTTAACGGCTCACAACAGTTCACGGCCTGGTACACCGACGCTGGCACCACCTTCAATGGGAATTGTGCTAACCCCAATGGCACTGATGTCACCAATAGTTCTGATTGGAGTACCAACAGCCTAGGTGGTAGCCTCACCATCACCACTCAACCCACTGGTGGCTATGCCACTGTTAACGCTTTTTTTGGTACTCCAAAGCGCATTTCTGTCAGGTATGCTGGTCTCACGGCACAAAAATTCATCCAGGTTGGTGCCATGCCCAGTCTCAATGTCTGTCCCTCCTCAGCGACTATTGATGTTGGGGAGCCACGGCAATTCACTGCTTGGTACATTGATTATGGGGCTACTTTCAACGGCTGTAGCAATCCCAACGGGAGCAATCGAACAGCGGACTCTACTTTTATCTGGAGCAGTACCATGAATGGAGCAGTGATTAACCTGAGTACCACAACAAGAGGACGAGTAACAGGCAGAAGCCCAGGAATCGCGACTATTCAAGTAAGTGGTAGTGGTCTGACAGCGAATGCCGCAGTCACTGTCCGGTCACCAGAAACACTCTACATTTGTCCGGCTGGGGCTACGGTGAGTGTCGGGGGCTCACAGGATTTCAAGGCTTTCGACACCCCGGCGGGAGCCACGTTCAATGGCTGCTCTACCCCCCTAGCCAACGGGACAACCGATGTCACCTCCAGTGCCAATTGGAGCTGTGGCACCTGTAGCATAGCCACTGTGAGCAATGTTGGCGCTACCAAAGGCACGGTAACGGGAACTAATGCGGGGAGCGCCACCATCACTGCCACATACAATGCTGTCGCACCAGCTACTGCCACTGTCGTGGTCACGCCAGTCAGTACTTGCACAAACTCCTGTGCAAGCGCCAGTTCTCAAGTAATCGCCGCTACGACCTGTAGCAACACGACCTTCCAAATTGACAATGGTTGTGGTACCAGCATTAGTTGTTCCGGCACACAAGTCTGTGGTGACTACAACTGGAAAGAAGTGGCTCCTTAGAAGGCTTCCTCTCCCAAAGAAAAAACACTCCGGACTTGTCTCGGAGTGTTTTTTCTCTTTTCCTCCCAGCGGTTTCACCGCTGTATATTTAACAAACGCGTAGCTCCCAAAATCACATGAGCCGAAGCATCAATCCACGCCTCCCTATTAAAAGCATCGTGACGAAATCCCCCCACGAGCAGTGTTTGCTCATCTTGATTCATGAAAAATGTGTTTTCTTTTGTGTACTGCATCGTTCGTAGCCACGCAAATACTTTTTCAAGCATCGCTTTGTTTTCTTCCGGAAAACAGGCCAATGTTTCAAAAATCTTACCTGTCCCACGCGTATAGACGAAAGTACTCCCTGGTGAGTACGGGAAGGCTCCGTTTTTTTGTTGCTTACTCTGGTACCACACAACCATTCGCAGTGCTTTGTCTTTCCACTGCCGCTCCCCTGTCAGCCGCCATAGTCCGTGATAAACAGCTATCAATTCCGGATATGATGCCAGTTGTTCCCGAG
>JAUYFO010000026.1 GCA_030690925.1 Candidatus Moraniibacteriota bacterium | reverse complement strand
TCCGGTTTGGTTAGTAAAGGAACACAAACAACAAGAAACTATCGCACAAAAAATGCACATCGTCAAGCCGCCGCACTGTGAATAACCTCTCATATGTTATCATGGGGAAAGACTGACACATGCCACGAGCTTAAGGCGACGCATGAGTTTTTATAAACAGCTATGCAGCGTACTGCCATCGAGCCAGAAATGATGCTAGAACTCAGTACTCCTCGACCCTGGCGCTGGCTGAGTGGAGTTCTGTTTGACTGGGCCTGCATTATCAGCGTCCTGGTGCTGGTATGGCTAACATTTCATCCGCTTGTCATTCTCTTGGCCATTGTAGTCATCGGCAATCGCCAACATGCCCTATCTATCATGGCTCATGATGGTGGCCATTTCTTAGCAGCAAAAAATAAGTGGCTCAATGATTTCCTCACTGTCACCTTTGCATTCTACCCACTTTCCATCGGCCTGAGTGGATATCGAAAATTTCATTTTGCCCATCACAGCTTTATGGGTACCGAAAATGACCCAGAGTTTCCTTCCAAAAAACTTGATACCCCCTTCTGGGATCTTCCTACGACACCACACAACATTTTTTGGTTAGCAATCAAGGATCTCTCTGGCCTCAACATCCGAACCCTCTGGCACCTCATCCAAACATTTCCTCGGGTTACTCCCATGGACTTCATCGGCCCAGTTCTTTGGTGGACCATCGTGGGTGGAATCCTTCTCTCTTTTCATCTCTGGTGGGTCATCGCTTTGTGGATCATTGCCACTGCCACCAGCTTTCTCGCCTGCTTTCACCTTCGCGTCTGGACAGAACATGTAGGAACCACAAGTGTCCATAGAATTAGTCCTCTTTGGTGGCAACGTCTCATTTTTCTCCCCCACAACACCTGGTGTCACTATGAACACCACGAATGGCCCACTATTCCCTACTGGCGACTCCCAAAATCTCGCTCACTTGATAATCATGAACCGATTCACTCTCTTGAGGGTGTGTTTGAAAGTTTCCGTACCGCCCCGACGACTCCCTCGGGAGCGCTCATGAAAAACCATCAATAAAACATCCTTAGTAACCCGGATGTAAACTCATTTTAATTTTATAGCGGACTCCGCCCTATGCAATGAGCAAGCTTAATGTACCGTCTAACGAATCATTCTGACTGGAGAAACCGGATCAGACTTTCCATCACGCCAGGAGCATCAAGCGCTGTGTTGTGCGTCGCGCCCGAAACGAAAAGGGCTTCTTTTCTCTCTGAAGGAATCATTTCATACAGCTTTTTTCCAAGTTCGAGTGGGATGATTTCATCGGCCGTTCCGTGAATGACCAGCGTCTCTCCGCGGAATTCACTGAGCAAAGCGGTATTGAAATTGTCTCTCACGAGCAGCGTTGCCGGATAGAACGAATACAGAAAGTGCGCCTTCGCTATATCGCTTATCCTCGTGTATGGTGCAATGAGTGCTATTTTCTCCGGCGACCGCCATGTCGTATGGTACGCGAGTGGCCCCGCCCCAAGGCTCTCGCTGACAAACGCCAGTTTTTCGTACGAAATCGTCCTGAGGAAATCATCTGCGTTTCGCACATCCTGAAAAATATTTTCTTTCGTCGTCTCGCGATCATCCACATACCCAGCATACTCTACGAAAAGATACGAGAGGTTGTTACGGTCGAACGCATCAGCAAGAAATTTTCGATCGCATGCCGTCCCACCGTTTCCGTGATAGAACACCGCGATTGTCCCACCATTCTTCTTGTAATAGAGCGTCGTTCCGTTCTTGATAGTTTTTTCTACTCCTGTCTTTGCAAACACTTCACACGCTTCCGGATTGCCGAGTGCCGGAAAGTAAAGGAAATTCCGCTGGTTGAAAAAGAGGTACGCCCCAAACCCAAAATAGGTCAGGATAAGTATCCGAGTAACGCGAATTCCTATTGCAGAAACCGTATCAGTGGTCATGGTATCGTATCTCTATAGGGTACTCAACCTTGTACTTTTCTGAAATGGTGGACCTGGGGAGAATCGGACTCCCGCCTCTGCAATGCGAATGCAGCGTTGTACCACTTAACTACAGGCCCGGAAAGCAGGGTTATACTAAGCTATTTCCTCCTTTTCATCAAGCGTAGCGGCTTCTCGGACATCATTTTCCAGTATTCGATCAACCCTCTCCAAGGAGGAACTTGGTGCGGAATTTCTTGCCCGCCAGAAAAACCGGTATCCAGTGGATATCATCCGGCCACATTTCGTCGTAGGGAATAGCATCGGTGGTAAACCACTGCGGTCGCATTTCTTCGGTTTCTTCTGGTTCTCCGGAAAAGTTTTTTATCCGAAAGACGTGCACTTCAAGAATCTCTCCTCTTTTTGATGCAAACTCAAATTCATGGATCCCGACCTTCTCCATATCAGTGATGACGATACCACATTCTTCTTTGGTCTCACGCTTGGCCGCCTCTTCGATGGTTTCCCTTTCCTCAACCTTACCTCCGAAGCCATTCCAGCGCCCAGTGCCAAAACCACGTTTCTTCATTCCGAGTAGTATCCTGCCATCCTGTACGGCTAGACAAAGCGTTAAAACTTTTTTCATAAAGATTTTCTTTTTTCTCTCCTCACCATAATATATGTCCCAACCCACGAACCAAGCGCTAGTGGAAAAACATATAAATAGTTACCAATATAATTAATCACCCCAAAAGCCAGGAGAAGATGAATTATTAGTCCTGACGTAGCGGCAGAAAGAGCGTGATACTGAGTGACAGAGAGTGTGTAGTAAGCATATAAGGCATCAATAATCACGTACGCCGCAAAAATCGCTAGCGCCAATACCGGATCAAACGAAGCAAGATGGGAGGAAATACTTTCCATAAGATTGACTTTTATTGTTTCTCATGGTTAGTTTAGCACAAGTCTACTCTAGGAGGTTGTATGACATATTTGACGGTTCTCCGACCTGGCTCAGGGCACACTTGCTCCCCAAACGCGCTATTTATCGAGATTTCCCCCACAAGTACTCTCAAGGGAGATCGGGCCTACTGGCAAGAGCGCGGTGAATTTCCAGACATCGTGGAGGACTGTATCCATCTCGGACTCTCCCCAGAGGCCAGCGATTTCCTGGAAGAAATCCAGGAGTTGACGTCAAAAGGAAATACCCTGGAGGCGTTGGAAGAGATACTGGCCGCGGTATTCGAGGGCGGAAGAGCTCATCAAAAGAAAGCGTCCGGGAATAGCTTACACCGGGATTCCTTGCCCAAGTCCTCCTATCTGTAGTACACTGTAGCTACGGGGCTGAGGGATTGAGAGGAACGCTGGTATTCGCTTGAATACCACCATTATAAACATCGTTTTATAACCTTTCTCCCCCTCCCCTTCTCCCTTCGCTGCAACTGCAGCGCCCATGACCTTAGCACTCTGCTCTGGTCTTTTTTTATCCTTACTTTTTTGCTAGCACCTGGATCCAGCGGTGACTGGTCTCAGATGAAACAACTGATAGCCCCAGACTCTCAAGGATAGTTACTAATTCTGACTCGGTGAAATAACTGAAAAACCGCTCGTAAGCATATCCATAGTCATCTTCTGTGACTACCTCTTCCTCCGGCTTATTCTCCCTGGCCTCCTTGACCGCTATATGAATATAGCCACCAGGCTTCAGCTTACTCAGGATATCCTTCAAGATTTCTG
>JAUYFO010000035.1 GCA_030690925.1 Candidatus Moraniibacteriota bacterium | reverse complement strand
AGTATCTCAAAAAAAGCTTGTACAGGCTCGTTTTGATTGCTCCACCTGTTGGATGAAGTTCGAACTGTGGATTAGAAAGATATCAAGCAAAAGTTGCAGTCCCTAAACTTTATCAATCTCGTCTTTTTACCGTCTTATCTGAGAGAAAATCAAAAAAAATCATTTTTTCTTTGTTAACAAGGTATCCAACATTGCTGGCAAAAATACCGCCACTGGTCATCCTCAAACCACTTGGCCCCACATGAGCGTGGCCGCTAATGGCAAGATGAACTTTCGCTTGTTCAATAACGTCACCCAATTTTGAGCTTCCCAGAAATGGATAAAGCTCAACATGTTCTCCTTCAATAACTTCCTTAAATGGAGCCCAGTGGGTCATGGCAATTTTAATATCAGGTGACGAATCAGCCATTTTTTCAAGTGCGCTCCCAAGTTTTTCTACCTCACAATCGATTTCTTTTCTGAAATCTTTCATCATCTGCTCTCCAATATTGCCTCGCAGCTCGTTTGGAGCAAATCCGCCTCCGAACCCTTTCGCCCCGGCGATGCCGACACGAATATTCTTCACTCGACTTTCAGTATACTCTCCGTCAAGAACAGTGACATACGTATTTGAAACTAAAAGGTTTCGCGCTTTTGGCAAATCATTTTCATTGGCGTCGTGGTTACCGAAGATAATAAAAATGGGAATTTTAACTTCAGAAATAAGGTCAAGAAAATGTTGTATCTGTTCTTCAATCCCGTCATTCATGTCCCCCGCAATCAGAAGAAGATCAGCTTTTCCATTAACCTGACTGAAAAAATCCCTTTGAATGGGGTATTTATTAACGTGAATGTCACTTGTGGCAGCAATGGTAAGTAGAGGTTTCATGTTCTGGATACTATCATGCTCCCTATCTGAAATCAAGAAAAGGGTGCTCTATTCTTTTGAATAAAGCACCTGTTTTACTGATCATGAATCTTGCCCGATGAAAGAGATCACTTCCTCTTGGGTAAACAGCTTATTACCCAAACCAGCGATAAAAGTTTCGCTAAAATTAACAAGGGGGTTAGAAATAATATCTCGATAGCCCGCCTGTAAAATAGCAAAGCTGGTATGAGTTGATGGATTGGTATTTCCTCCTATATCGGCGGAGTGATCACTAAGCACAACAATTGAAAATACCTCTTCTGGAAAGACTGCCAAAAACTTGCCAAGTATGGTGTCCATAAACTCAATCGCCTCGCGCTTTTTATCCTGATTCCCTCTCCGTGCTGCAAAGGCAGATTCCTTAGTGTAGAGCACATAGCGCTGATATGCGGGCCCATTCTGTAAGACAGGCACACGCCACTCATCGAAATTAGCGTTATAACTGCTCCAGTTATAAAAGTCATCACGCTTTCGCGAAAACTCATTCACACGAAGTCCGCAAAAACGCAGAGCACCTCTCAAGCTGCCTTTTGCCCAGCCGAGAAAAAAGGTATCGGCAGACTTGTCAGCAAAGGAAAGAAACTCCTCGCTAATCATGTCTGCCGAGCTTTTAACAGCAATAAGACCATGCTTCTTGCAGACAGCAGGAAGGATACTCAACGCTTCGTCTTCTTGGCCTAAGTCCTTAAAGTAGAAAAGGATGCGAGCACCAGCCTCAGTCGCTTTGGATATCACAAAATTTTGATGTCCGATTGCACTCATCAGATCAGCTTCCAGTTGCAAGACAGTCTCATCAGGAACTTTTTTTAGCTTCACCCAGTTATCTTCATCTGCCTGGCTATCGAACCTGACCTTGACCTCTACGCAAAGCATTCCTGCTTTTAACTTTACCCCGTTATCAAGAAGCTCCAAAGCTGTCCGGCCCGGATTATAGTGAGCAGGCAAACCAAAGTAGCAAGGAACAACCACGTCGGTCTTAGGTTCAGCATCTCCAGGGCGGATAACAGGATCATAAAAACCAATAATGCTACGCTCATTCACTAAGCCGTTGATAACTGGGGTTCGTGCCAGTGACAGAGTGGAATTTTGCATGACGGTTTCTGTCATCCCGTCAATAATCAGATAAATGGTTCTATTTGAACCATGTAACGAGAGATCATTCATGAGACACACCTCCTTAAAGTCTTTGAGACCCAAATAGAAAACGGTTCTTTGCGACAATCTGCTACTTAAATAGCCGCATCAATAAAGCCTGAGTTATTGTGTCTGTTACATTCAAGCGCGAGCTGAGTAACTGCCGCATGACGCGCGCGATAAACTTTCATATTCAAACGCTGCTTTTTCGTAACTCGAGTAGCATCATCATGTGTCATATGCAGCACCTTAATCCAGTCTGGCCCCGATGTATCAACATTGTAGCCAGTAGTTTCCGAAGAAACTGCAGTCCACAAATAAGTATCACAATACCCTTCATAATGTCGGAAGCGATCGTATGGTTGCATGAACATCCATCCATACATGCGCTCAACTTCGGAACGCAGAATAACCCCAGCTAGACCTTCACGGCGAATGTAAGCGTGAAGATGTTCAGGCTCTGCTTCCTGATACAAAATCTTGGTATTTGTTTCAACTCGCTGAGCCTGGTCAATGTTCTCAACAGTCGGAACAAGATCACCTTCAATAAGAAACAAGACCTCTCCGTCCGTACGCAGAAATTCCCGAAAGAGCGGCACAAGCAATGCAATAGCGAAAAACCCTCGGTCATCCGGCTTGTGGAACACCGATACTCTGTTTGTAGGTTGAATGATTTGCTTTTCCGATGCATCAATTACTATCGCCCCACAGGGCAAAGTATTAATTGCACTCCACGTTTTCTCGTGTATCGGAAAATCACGCTGGACTATTCCGATAATCACTTTTTTTAATGAACTCGTCATAATATATAACCTCTTTTCTGTTGCCTAACCAAATTATCAGGTATTTATCTTTTAACACAAATTTATAGAGATGTCGATACTTGTAGCATTGCAGCGTCAAGTTTACACCTCCACTGAATCCTCTACCAGGAAGGCACAACAGGTGCCTCTAGCCCCATAACCAAAACTATCTTTGGACAACAGACAACAACCGAGCCATTCACAAAATATCTCTTCCAAAATCCTCATATGGCATGGATGGCCGAGATCCCTTGCTATCCTGAGAATTTATGGGAAACTGTAAACAACGCTCTGAAATCTAGTAACTAAAATATACCTATTGAAACTATGCCACTAACTATTCATTATCAAAAAGACTTGTCCCAACAACCAACACCGAATCAGCCTTGGCTACCATCAGTTCACGGCGTGATTGTAGATGACCACGGCTCAATTTTGCTACATCAACGCGAGGATCATCCATCTTGGGCGCTGCCAGGAGGAAAACTCGAACCCGGAGAATCCTTGACTGACTGCTTGATACGGGAAATGAAAGAAGAGACTGGGCTTGACGTACAACCACAGAAACTTATTGGTGTATTTAGCTCACCAGAGTATCTCTTGTCAGTCGGCCCCATGGTCTTTCAACCTCTCCTTATAGTATTTCTCTGTCAAAAATCACAGAAAAAACCTTCCACCACTAGCGAGTCTGTTTCATTCTCATGGGTGAATCGAGAAAACATCGATCAACATGAGACCTTTCCACTCGTAAAAGAAATCACCAAATGGGTATGGTCAGATAAAGACATTGCCTTTTTCAGCGCAGACTCATTCTTGTAAAGAAAAAAGACCCTGTAAAAACAGGGTCTTTTTTGGCTTATCCGAGAGACTACTGACCAGGCTCGGCCAGAGGCGAAACGTTTGGTCCAGCTGGTACGACAGGCACATCTGGTTCTGTGGCAGGAGCGACCTGCGTGGCAGCGGCCTCCACAGCGACCGAGTTCTTCAGATTTCCGACACCACTCCTGACATTATCAATCAACTTTTCCACCTGTTCCCGAGTCTGCTTCACATTGCCTTCGGCATCAGCTGGGAGCAAATCAACAATTTTCTGATACTCATCCATAGCGGCCTGCTTTTTCCCTTCTTTCTCGTAGAGCAGCCCCAGACTGAGACGGACATCAATCAGTTTGTCATTGGCAGTAAGAATGCTGTTGAAAACATCTTCCGCCTTTTTCTCATCACCATCTTTGGCACGCAGTTGATACAGCACACCAAGGTTGTAACGATAATTGAGATTCTTCTGATCAATATTGAGAGCCGCCGTAGCACTATCGATCGCCTTGTCGAGCTCTTTGAGCCGGGCCTGAATGATGGCCAGGTTGTAGTGAGCGACGGCCAGATTCCTCTTCTCATCAATAGACTTCTGATAAAAGTCCCGTGCTTCGGTATAGAGAGCGGTGCGCTCGGCTCCTTCTGGCTTGGCATCACCTGTGGCACGCTTCACCTGGCCAAGCTTGAGATAAAACAACGGATTATGCGGCTCCAATTCATGGGCGCGATTATAAATCTCTTCCGCTTTCGGCAAGGCGTCACTAGCGTAGACCGCGCTATTTTCGTAGATGAGAGCCATGGACTCGGCGGCCATGACATCGTTTGGCATGAGCTTACGCCCCTGCTCACCAGCCACTACCGCCTGGCGCACATAGGTCGCTACCGTGTTCACATCACGATCTTTTTCGCCCTTGCTGGCTTCGACATTAGCCAAAGAGACATACTCCTGTCCCAAGCGAGTAAAGTAGCGGCCTTCTTGTGGGTAACGCTGGATGGCTTGGGCTAAGAGTACCGCCGCATCACGGCTGGGGGCTGCCGCAGCCATCCGCACCGCCTTGCCAGCGGTCATATCGGCAACAAAGACCTTCCCCATGAAGACGAAAAGAAATGCCACACCGGCCGACACCACCATGAAGATGAAGGCCAAGGCCAAGGCAAACTTCGGTGCGGCTTTGAACGACAGGTGCAGATACTTTTCTTCCGAACCGCTCTCCATCATGAGGATACCCAAACCAAGCGCGGCCAGGAGTACCGAGAGCAAGAGCAGTGGCCCATTTATCGGCGCTATGAAGGCGGCGATGAAAAACATGACAATGACCGTCCAGAAACCAAGCGAATAGATTTTGTTTCGTTGTTTCTCGTGAGTCAAGAGATACAGTCCAACACTGAGAAAAGAAAAGCCTAGGATAAGGAGGAGAATGGTACCCACTGCCCCAATAACCGAGAGCGACTCAAAGAATAGTCCTGTCCCTTGGTAGAAACGCAAGGTATAAAGCGAGTTCAAGTTATACTCCATAGGGCGGAACATCGAGAAAGCATAGCCGTAGTTAGCTGGTCCGACACCGAGAGCGAAGTGTTCGGCCAAAGTGGCCTTGGCAATCTGCCAAGAGAGCGAGATATTTGGAGCCACTTCCACCGGAAGTGAGGCGCGCACCAAGGTGTTACTGCCAATCATGAGGAAACCCAGTACAAAGGCAAACATAAGCATCGGTGCCCATGTCCACTTTTCCGATGGTCGCACGATCTGAGCCAAGATATAGACCATGAAAAACGATAATCCGCCGAGCACTACAATCCACGGTACAAAAGCATACAACGCCAAGAGTAAGAAGAGGTCAATAGCCAAACCAAGAAACAACAGGCTGGTCACGATCGTACGCCATTTCGTTTTCACGGAACCTTCTTTCCACAGAGCAAAAACCGCCGTCAAAAACAGCGGGGCCAACAGACCAAGGTAGGTTGCCAAAGTGGAAACCGTACCAATCAAACTAATCGGGGCAAACTTCTCCAAACTCTCTGGAAGAAACTGAATATCCATGAGAGCGAGGAAGCTCCATACGACAACAATGAATCCCGAAGCAAGAAACGCTCCAAAAATAATCCGAAAGCGCTGCATCGTAAAGTGACTGAGGATTAGGTAGTACGCCAGCACCAAGGCCGTCACCGAGATTACCCCACGTGATGGGTCGCCAAAAAATCCCCAGAAGCT
>JAUYFO010000031.1 GCA_030690925.1 Candidatus Moraniibacteriota bacterium | reverse complement strand
TGCCGCTTCCATCCCACTTGCTCCGAGTATTCTTATCAGGCTATTGAGCGTTACGGAATCTTCCGAGGAAGTGTGGTAGGATGCAAACGCATCGTCCGCTGCCATCCGTGGAACGATGGTGGGTATGACCCACTTGTTTAGTCCGTTAACAACCACGAAAGGATTCGCCGTGAGCACAACCAGCGTTACCCTATTGCACTGCTATCGCATCGGCAGCACTATCACGCCAGCAGGAGCTTGGGCGACCGTACAGAACGTCGCGCACCGCTTTGCGCCAGTGATTTGTGTCAGCGCCCGCCATGCGCCTTGCCCACACAGCGCTGCTTGTGCGGCAGAGCGTGAGCAGCTACCTCGCCAGATGGCGGTTACTGCGTGAGTCGCCTTTTCCACACCATGCCCAGAAATCACGATTCTCTGGGCTTTTTTCATACATGATCTCCAGTTATTAGCACTCGACTTGACAGAGTGCCAATCACTATTTATAATGAAATGGCAAGAATAAAAAGCGTTATGAATGATCGTCAAAAACAACTGCTGTCGGCTATCGTTGAGCTCTACACCAAGACGGCGGTGCCGGTGGGGTCGCAGGCTCTTCTGGAGCACTATGACTTCGGAGTCAGTTCCGCCACACTGCGAAGCGACATGGTGACGTTAGAGGAAGAGGGACATCTCTACCAACCGCATATCTCGGCTGGCCGCATCCCGACTGATCAGGGCTACCGCCTCTATGTCGAGGAAATGATGGGGGACGAAGATCTCTCACGTGAAGACCAACGCCGCCTCCAAAAAGAACTCTTGGTCCTCCAGGCCAAAAATACTCGCCTAGGTCGCACCACCGCCAAATTACTTTCCTCACTCTCTGGTAATCTCGCCTTCTCAGGGATTTTGAGAAAGCCTGCCCGCCACACCTCTAAGGATTCCGAAGATGTGGGCGTGGACGATTTCTACGACTTCGGGATGAAGGAGCTCATCGAGAAACCGGAATTTCAAGAAATTGATGAGCTGTGCCGACTAGTAGAAACACTGGATTCACTCGATGAGAAGCTCGATAGTGTGATGCTGGAACTAGCTGATGGTAAAACCCACATCTTTATCGGCGAAGAAAATCCCATCCGCGGCATCGATAACTGTTCTATGGTCATCGCCCCGTACCAGACCCCCGATGGCAAAGGCCTACTGGCTATCATCGGTCCCAAGCGCATGGACTACGCCAAGAACAAATCCCTCATCGAATACATGAAGAAAATGCTCGGCTCCTCACTCGTAATAGTCATCTTCATCAATCAGGCACCGTTATGGTAAGGCAGGAACCAGTAGACGAAGAGGCCGAAGAACCTACCGAAACAGAAGAACTGAGCGAAGAAGAAAGAGCCAAGCAATTCGAACTTATAAAAAGTGCCATCTCACGATCATCATAACAAAATAATAATGAAAAATATGTTGAAGAAAAAACAACCAGCACCAGTTGACACAGAGCAGGAAGACATGAATATTCCGGAAGAAACAGTTACAGAAACTGTTGTTGAAAAATCAGAGTGGCAACTGAAAGCAGAAGAGTATCTCGTAGACTTAAAGAGAACGCAAGCGGACTTTGAAAACTACAAGAAACGTCAGAGCGAAGCGCAGAAGGAACTCGGTGGATACCTGATAGAAAAGCTGCTCCTCGATATCATTCCAGTCCTCGACAACTTCCGCTCTGCTACCACCCACGTGCCGCCCGAACAAAAAGAGAGCCCCTGGGTCGTCGGCATCCAGTACATCGAGAAGCAACTAGAAGATGTAATCAAGAGTAACGGCGTAGAAGTGATGACCGTAAACGAGGGTGATACATTTGATCCCAGTATCCATGAAGCCGTAAGTAGTGAAGCTACGAATCAAGATGAAGTCAAAGAAGCACACAAAATAGTTAAAGTATTGCAGAAAGGATTCAAGATTAGTGGCAAAGTAATCCGCCCCGCCAAGGTAACAGTTTCATAGCATTGAGAAATTGAAAATTTGTAGCCGTAAACTTATTAACAAAGTTATAAACTAAGTAACAGTACAACTATGAGTAAAATACTCGGTATCGATTTGGGGACGACGAACTCGGCGATGGCGTTTGTGGAGGGTGGGACTCCGACCATCATCGAAAACAAGGAGGGCAATCGCACCACGCCGTCGATGGTAGCAGTGAGCAAAACAGGGGAGCGCTTGGTAGGCCTGCTCGCCAAGCGTCAGGGCGTCACCAATCCGGAGAACACGCTCTACTCTGTAAAACGTTTGATTGGTCGGCATTTCGGTGACGACGAGGTGAAGCGTGACATGAAGACGCTGCCGTACAAAGTGGTGCAGGCCGGTGAGGGAGTCAAAATCATTATGGGGGGCAAAGAATACACCCCGCAGGAAGCCTCCGCCATGATTCTCTCCAAACTGAAAGCCGATGCCGAAGAAAAACTCGGCGAAAAAATTACCGATGCTGTTATCACAGTACCGGCTTACTTCGACGATTCCCAGCGCAAAGCCACCAAAGAAGCTGGTGAAATTGCTGGTTTCAATGTGCGCCGTATCATCAACGAACCGACCGCCGCCGCTCTCGCTTATGGCTTCAACAAGAAGAAAGATGAGAAGATTGCGGTTTACGATTTGGGTGGTGGCACGTTCGATATCTCCATCCTCGAAGTCGCGGAGGATACCGTAGAAGTAAAGTCAACCAATGGTGATACTCACTTAGGAGGGGACGACTTTGATCAACGTATCATCCACTGGATCTTGGATGAGTTCAAGAAACAAGCGGGGATCGACCTGTCCAAGGATCCACTGGCGCTCCAGCGCATCAAGGAGGCGGCGGAAAAAGCCAAAATCGAACTCTCGACCGCCAACGACACCGAAATCAACCAGCCGTTTATCACCGCCGATGCTGCTGGTCCCAAGCATCTTTTGATTAAGATGACACGGGCCAAGTTGGAAGAATTGGTCCATGATTTAGTCGAAGCCTCATTTGGACCAGTGAAGAAAGCTCTCGCTGACGCCAAACTTGATGTGAAAGACATTAACGAAGTGGTCTTGGTCGGTGGGATGACTCGCATGCCACTGGTGCTTTCTTCCGTCGAAAAGTTTTTCGGCAAGAAACCAAATATCACAGTCAATCCTGATGAGGTAGTAGCACTCGGGGCTGCTATCCAGGGTGGAGTACTGGAAGGTTCAGTAAAAGACGTGCTCTTGCTCGACGTCACACCACTCACGTTCGGTATCGAAACCATGGGTGGAGTACGCACACCGCTCATCGATCGTAATACCACCGTGCCAGTTTCTCGTTCCCAGGTCTTCTCGACCGCCGCCGACAACCAGCCCAGCGTGCAGATCCATGTGCTCCAGGGTGAGCGTGAGATGGCAGGGGACAACAAATCGCTTGGCCAGTTCATCCTTGATGGTATTATGCCAGCTCCTCGTGGCGTGCCACAGATTGAAGTGACTTTTGATATTGATGCTTCTGGCATCCTGACCGTGAGTGCCAAAGATAAGGCCACTGGTAAGAGCCAGAACATCCGTATTGAATCAAGCACCGGTTTGTCGAAAGATGAAATCGAACGTATGAAGAAAGACGCTGAGCTTCACGCCGAAGAAGACAAGAACAAGAAAGCCTTGATCGAGGCCCGCAACATGGCTGACACCCTCACTTACACCACGGAAAAAGCCATGAAGGATGCCGGCGACAAGGTGACCGCTGATGAGAAGAAGCCAGTCGAAGAAGCCATCACCGAACTGAACAAAGTAAAGAATGGTGATGACCTGGACGCTATGAAGAAGGCTACCGAAGTCCTCTCCCAAGCCGCGCAGAAGATTGGGGAGAAGCTCTACAAAGCCGCTTCTGAAGCTGAGGCCTCTGCCGCTAAAGCTCCAGAAGGCCAGGGCCCAGCAGACGATAGCAATTCCGAAGCTGGTGCGCAGGATGGAACTCCCAAGGACGCCGAAACCGAACCAGCCGGTGAAGCTCAAGGTGACGAAAACGGTAGCCATTCCGAAGCTTCAGCGAAGGATGGGAAGTAAGGTGTAGCATAAAAGCGGGGCATTTCGCCCCGCTTTTTAAATCAACCTTGTGATTGCATGGCCACCTAAAAATCCATCAGATGATTCTTGGCGAAATATATACCGAAGAATGAAGCGTTATTCGGATCGTATTACCCCCATATGTTTACCAATAGCAATTTTTCAAAAGCAAGATGACCGTTTTTTAAAAATGGAGGATGATTTTTTTACTTTTTGTATATGGTCTTGGACTTTAAAAAACTATCTAGAAATGGCGGGTATTACCGAGAAAACTGAGGAACTGTATGGAACTTCTTCATATTTAAGCTTGTGCTTCGATATTGCTAATGGAACAAAGCACGTGATTATTTCAAAAAAACAATATCAAAAGAAAATCGCGAATCCTCAACTACGTGTATGTTCCTCAGTTTACGATCCTGACAATGACTTTATAGATATTAATAAAACTACTCAGCTGTGTAGTGAAGTTATATTAAATTTATCTAATAATCTGTTCGGTAGAAAAGAGAGCGCCC
>JAUYFO010000028.1 GCA_030690925.1 Candidatus Moraniibacteriota bacterium | reverse complement strand
AGTATTGATGGAATTGTTCGTCTGTCGGCAAAGGAAAGGTGATTTTCATAAGATGGTGGATAGTATAAAGTCTTGTCTTTCTAGTAAACTCGTGTTACAGTATTTTGTCAAAGTTTAGCGTAATTTTTGGCAAGTTTTTTCACATTACAAGGAGAAGCGAAATGAGAGTTTTTCGAACTGACTGCAGAGAGTGGCAAGGCTATAAGCCTTGCAGTAAGCAAAAGTTGGGACTGGTAGATGGTTGTGAAAACTGCCATCTCTACGCTCCGATTCAAGAAAATGTTCTGATTGTCGAGGCTGGTGGACTCGGGAGCGCCTTGCGGACAAGCGTGGTTGCCAAAGAAATCAGGCGACATAGCCCGAATGCTCGCATTCAGTGGCTGACCAGTGAACAGTCTGTTGAGCTTGTGGAGAAAAATGTCCCGATCGTTGACAGAGTGTATCCGACGACCTGGGAAAGCCTGATGATTTTGGGAGCGCAAGCATATAACCAAATCATCAACTTTGAGTCCAACCCGCTTCACCTCGCTTTCGTTGGCGACCTTCTTTTGAAGAAACGAGGATTCGCGATGAACGAGCTTGGAAACTTGGTTCAAGTATCTCGCTCCGCGGAGGAGTTTCTTTGGTTGCAGACCAATGACCGATTTCGCAGGCGCGAAAACAAGAAATCGATGCAACAAATTTTTCTGGAGGCCGCAGGGTTGGAATGGCAGGAGCAGACCTACGACTTAGTGACGAGGCCAGAGGATGACAGATGGGCGCAGACCATCCTTGAATCAAAGGGCATCACTGAAACAGACGTGCTGGTCGGTCTCAACATCGGGAGTAGTCAGCACCATAGCGCTAAGCGGTGGCCACCCCCGTATTTCTACGAGCTGGCCAAGCTGTGCCAAGAGCATTATCCCGAGTGGAAGTTGCTGGTGCTGGCTGGACTGGAAGATGTCGATGCCTACGATGCCATCTCTGGTTTGAACGAAGCAGAACCGCTCGGCAACCTCGTCTTTACGGGTTATGGAAATACGATAAGCCAGTTCATCTCTCTGGTTGACCGTATCCCGCTGGTGATTTCCACTGATACTTTCGGCCTGCACGTTGCTCTGGGACTCGGAAAGAAGACTATCTCACTCTGGGGGCCGCAGCCAGAGAATGAGACCTACGGCTACGGCAAAGAAATCAAAGTGAGTCTCCGTCTCGAATGCGCTCCTTGTTTTGCAGGAAGGCCGGAAAAGTGCACGAACCCGAATACGCTTCAGTGTATGCGGGGAATTAGTGCCTTGACGGTCTATCAAGTTTTGGAGCGGGAGCTTTCGCAATGACGGTCGCTATCCCTTGTCTCGGTGCTGCTTACGTGGTTACCGAGACTTTTCTTTTTTGAGAATAAATATAGTGAAGAATGTGGTGGAGTAAACTCTACACACCTTGTTCCATAAAGTTTTTCAATCAAAAAAACGAGGCTGTAACAAGCCTTGTTTTTTGTTACCAGGATGGGATTCGAATAAGTCCTTGCATCTATTTGTGATTATAGTGTATAATTTAGTCTAAAGGTACCCATATCTGGGTACTAATAGAGTATAAACAATAAATTTACCTGTGGTGAGCAGAGTCGAACTATGAAAAAAGACTACCTTTTAGACCTTATGAGATCCAAGAAAACAGTCTTTACGTTTAAGGATCTGGTTTTGCTTTGGGGGGCATCGGATGTGAATTTCGTGAAGAAGAAGATTTACCGTTATGTAAAGGCCGGTAGAATGAACGCCGTACGCCGAGGCGTGTATTCCAAAGACAAGCATTACGATAGATACGAGTTGGCGACCAAAATATACACTCCCGCCTATATTGGTATGGAGACAACCTTGGGTGCCGCCGGTATTACTTTCCAGTTGTATAGTCAGATTTTTGTTACCGCTTCTGTCACAAAGGACATTGAGTGTGATGGACAGAAATATTCTTATAAAAAAATAAAAGACACCATTCTCACTAATCAGCTGGGCATAGAATCAAGAGAACAGTATAGTATTGCCTCACCCGAGCGGGCATTTTTGGACGTTATCTACCTCAACCAGGACTACCATTTTGACAATCTTTCATCTTTGAATTGGGAAAAAGTACAGGAAATTTTACCCATTTATGGTGGTAATAAACGTATGGCCAAGATGGTGCAGGCGTACCACGAGGCATGGAAGAAAGAACTCTAAAGCACTATCATATGGCTCTGGACACCGCAAAACACAAAAATATCCTGATAAAGATTCTCAAGGATATCTATACTGATGCCACCATCAGCCCAGTGTTGGGATTTAAGGGCGGAACAGCGGCTACATTTTTCTATGGCCTCGACCGTTTCTCGGTGGACCTAGATTTTGATTTGCTTGATGCAGAAAAAGAGGACTATGTGTTTGAACGAGTCAAGGCAATTATTGGGAAGTATGGCACATTAAAGGAGGTGCGGAAAAAAAGATTCAACCTTCTGTATGTTCTCTCCTATGACGATAAGGACATCAATGCTCAAAACGTGAAAGTGGAAATAAATCGTCGGCAGTTTGGCTCGCGGTATGTGGTGGAGGCGTTCCTCGGCATCTCTATGCAGGTTATGGTTAAGGAAGATATGGTGGCGCATAAACTGTGTGCTATGCTCGAACGAATTGGTAAGACGAATCGTGATATTTTTGATGTTCAGTTTTTTCTTTCCCATGATTGGTCGGTCAATAGAAAAATTATTGAGAACCGCATGGGTATTTCATATGCGGATTTCTTGAAACGATGTATCGATGCGTTGGAAAAATTTAATGACAACAACATTCTTTCGGGTATGGGTGAATTACTGACCGAAAAACAGAAGTCGTGGACAAAGGCGAAGCTGAAATCAGAGGCATTGTTTTCCCTCAGGTTAGCTTTGGAGAAGGAGAAATAATGAGGGAGGTAGTAAGGTAAATGCCATGATGGAAACCGGGGTTTGAATCAGGCTCACGCAACAGAGAAGGGCTAAAAAGGTACCTGACCCCTTTTCTTGACTCGGTGCTCGCTGAAACCAGGCTCCTCAAGCCTGTAAGCTCGGCAACCGTTCCGGCCAGGACGAAACCCTTCGTAGCGTCCGAGTTCTACCAGACCGGCACTGGCCTCTACGTCTACGACACGTTCGCAGACCGCCTCGACTTGAGCGCCAAGCAGACGGTGGATTCGGCTCCGGAACGTCCCTACGTGGCCTCGCTCCTCAAAGCGAACGCTTACGACAAGGACATCCGCAAGGAACTGCCGGACACGCACCTGTCGACGCTCGAAGACATCGCAGGCCTCATTGAAACACAGCCCAACGGCAAGTCGGGCTTCCTGCTCAATAACGGCTGGGCGAACATCTTCTACGTCGAGGGCAAAAACGGTGATGTCTTCGCCGTGGATGTCGACTGGCGCTCCGGCAACCGCGAGTGGTACGTCCGCGACTGGAAGCTCGACGAGGTTGGCCATTGGAGCGCTGGCTACCGGGTTCTCTGCCCCGGCAACGCGGCGCTCTGATCCTTTCGCCACTTAGGCAAAAGACCCCTGGACACTTAGTCTCTTAGACCCTTGGAAACTGCATCGCAGATTCCTCGGGTCTTTTTATTACCAAACGAAGCGAGTGAAGCGAAAACTTGTTTTCGTTTCCGAACGCAGTGCCGGTAAAATCAGGTGGCATACCCCGCGGCTTGCCGCGGAAAGAAACGAACATCAGTTCGTTTTTGAGT